>JBJTAQ010000388.1:0-15251 GCA_046090945.1 Pirellula sp. | reverse complement strand
CATCGCGGCCGACTTCCGGCAACGCATAAAGCCAGCCAGTGGCCGTCAGCGCTACGAACGGATCATAGCTCGATTTAGGGAGCTGCTGAGTGATCCATTTGCCAATCTTCGCAGCTTGGGCAACCTGCTGAGAACGAATCTCGTCAGGCACCGTGTTCGCCTGCCTTTGCCTCTTCCCCTTGCCAGTAGTCTTGGACAGCACATAACCAAAAGGTTCGGCACCAAAGGCGTCGACAAGGTCTTGCAGGAATTCCCGATGAGCCGGTTTGGCTACGTCCCATTTTCCGATCCCCCAAAGCATCGCTTGTAGGTACTGATGAATCGGAAAATCCGCCGGTTTGTGCTTGGACTTCTTAGGTTCTACAGGCAGGGAGCTTTGTAGCAAGGCGACGTTGTCCACGCAGAGCTTTTCGAGCCACTGCATGGCGGATTGATTATCTGCATCTCCAGGAACCGAATCTTTCGAGCGACCTGTTCGATGCTTGGGCTTTACCCAGTCCATAGGATCTCGTCCAACGTTGAAAAACCTGATACGATGAAGGGCTACGACAAGGCCCAATTGTTGTTGCAGAAATTCTAGATGCAAGAATGATTTTAGATGATTCCGAGAATCACTCGACTCCCCCACATTGGGGAACGAGCTGCCAAGTTCCTAAAAAACTCGGAAAAAAACAATTGAAAAAAACTCCCGGAAAAAACCGCAGGAAAAACTCGAAAGAAACTACATCCACGAGAGCTACTGGCAACTCCAAAGGGTCTTGACATGACAGGTCGCGACATCAAGCCTACCGAACACAAGCTTTCCTTATGCCCCCCCGGGCCCCATGGATTTCTGTCGGCATTCCTCGCACTTTTTTTAGCGAGCGGTTTTGTGGCCAAAAATCCACTTTCGCTCGCGGCTCAAGAGACGACAGCCAAGCAGCAGGTGGATGATCAACAGGAGGGTTGGGTCGCACAGTCAGAGATCCTGGAAAGAATCGAAAAGGGATTTGCCGATCCACCCGATTGTAAAAAGATGGTCGAGGATGGAAGGGTCTGGATCCATCGCGACGAACAAGCGGTCTTGGTCGATGGCTACATCTGCCAACGCAACGCTCCACTGGAGATGTTCGCCTGTCCAATCGGCACCAAAGAACACGAGTCGATCGTGGCCGTTTTCGCCAAATCCCGATTCGTTCATGCATCGCTGTTGGCTGTCGGAGGGGTACCAGGAAAGCCGGTTGCGTTTGACCCCAAGTTCACTCCGGCCAGCGGGACGACGATCCGCGTATACGCTCTGTGGCATAACGAAAAAGGGGAGACCCAAGCGACATTGGCACAGCATTGGATTCGTCAGACAGGCACCAAGAAGCCGATGTTTTGGGATTGGGTATTTGCAGGGAGCAAAATCTACAAGGATCCCGAGACAGGCTCGGAAACCTATATGGGAGATGGTGGCGAACTTTTGAGTGTAGCGAACTTTATGACATCCACTTTGGATGTGGCTGTTAAAAGCGATGCAGCCAATGCAGGCCTGGTTTTCGAGGCTTTCACTGAGAAAATACCCAAACGCTTTACCCCAGTCAGACTCGTGCTCTTACTCAGCGATGAAACTCCCTACACCGAAGATTCCTCCGGCAAAGACAAAGACGCCGAGTTACCAAAGCATCTAAAAACGGATGTACCAAAACGCCTCTTGGAATTCCTGCCCGCAAAGAAATCTTGAAATGCTTCCCTTCGGACAAAGACTAGCACTAGCGGTTACCGCGAAAAAAAACCCTGTGTGCGTAGGGCTTGACCCAAGACCTAGTTCACTCCCTGAACGACTCAAACCCGCCGCTGATGCAACGATCGAGCAGATCGTTCAATCGGTCGAAAGCTTTTGCAACGAAGTCATCGATGCGGTGGCGGATCTAGTGCCGGTAGTCAAACCCCAAGCTGCTTTTTTTGAAGAACTAGGCCCTTTGGGCTCTGCGGCCCTGCACAAAACAGTTCGATACGCAAGCCAACGCGGTTTGTTGGTCATCATGGACGCCAAGCGTGGGGATATCGGTACGACTGCGACCGCCTACGCAAACGCTTATCTGGGCTCAGGCGCAAGTGGAACGCCAAGCTATAGCCCTTGGGGTGCCGATGCCTTAACGATCAACCCCTACCTGGGGGCCGACACGCTCGAACCGTTCACACAGCGATGTGCGGCAAGCGGTTCGGGCGTTTTTGTATTGGTCAAAACCTCAAACCCAGGCAGCAATTTTTTCCAGGATCAGCGGTTGGACGATGGCCGCACCGTCAGCCAGAAGATCGCCGATCATGTCGAAGCACTCTCCGTATCGACTCGAAGTGAATTTGGCTACGGCGACATCGGGGCCGTCGTCGGCGCAACCTATCCTGACGAACTACAAGCCATGAGGGAGCGAATGCCCAGCACTTGGATATTGATCCCAGGCTACGGCGCCCAAGGTGGATCGGCCAAAGATGTCAAACTCGGGTTCGATTCCCGCGGCCTCGGAGCCATCGTCAATTCGTCCCGAGGCATCATCTTTGCCTATGAGCAGTCGAAATACCAAGCCTCCGAGTGGACAACCTCGGTGCGAAACGCAACCCTCGATATGATCGAAGCGCTAAGCTGAATCGAAATACCTTGCACCAGCAGCCTTTAGAATATACCCTGGGGTTCCTTCGTTTTCTTACTATTGCTAATACTGGAGAGCTGATCGATGAAATACGGGATGAATTTATTGCTCTGGTCCGGTGAGATCCATGATGGAATGATCCCGGTGCTCGAGCAACTCAAAAGCTTCGGGTACGACGGAGTAGAGATTCCGATGTTCAACCTCGATCTGGATTATGCAGCTTGGGGTAAGAAACTCGATGCGATAGGACTGCGGCGAACAGGCGTGACGGTTCGAAACGTCGACGACAATCCGATCAGCAGCGACGCGAGCGTGCGTCGCAAAGGGGTCGAACTCAACAAACGGACGCTCGACTGCTGTGCAGCAGCCGGTGTCGAGACGATCGTTGGACCGTTCCACTCGGCACTCGGGTACTTCTCGGGTGCAGGGCCAACCAAAGACGAGTGGAAGTGGGGGATCGAGAGCATGAGCCAGGTCGCCGAACATGCGGCCAAAGTGGGTGTGATGCTCGGGGTTGAACCCCTAAATCGTTTCGAGTGTTATTTTTTGAACGCTCAATCCGATGCAGCCGAATTCTGTCGGCAGGTCAATCACCCTAATTGCCGAATGATGTACGACACGTTCCATTCGAACATCGAAGAAAAGAGTGTTCGCAAGGCACTGCATGACGTCCAGGACATGCTCTGTCATATCCATATCAGCGAGAACGATCGTAGCACCCCGGGGGCTGGCAACGTTCGATGGGACGAAAACTTTGATGCCATCGCCGAGATTCATTACGATGGTTGGTTGGTAATCGAAGCCTTCGGATTGGCGCTGCCGGAACTGGCCGCTGCAACACGAATCTGGCGCCGAATGTTCGACGATGAGCTAACGCTCGCCAAGGAAGGACTGGAATTCATGAAGGAGCAGGTGTCGAAACGATGCAAAAAAGGATAACGCGTTTTTCCATCGTCTTGCTTTTAGCCCTGTCTCTGAGGCTAATCCTTGAGCCCAACGCCAAGAGTCTAGCCCTCTACGCGCAGTCGACTGAACATTCCCAAACCAAGCCGACGGTGGTCTTGGTCAGACCTGCTCATTGGTCAAAATCCCTTGCCGAATGGAAAACCTACCGAAGCTCCGAGTATCAGTTTTCGGAGGTCGACTCGGTAGGTGATTCCGAGCTGTTGCGAAAACAGATTGCCAAAGCGATCTCCGAAGGCGCAACGCCGACCGCAGCCATTCTTCTTTGCGGCGATGCAACCTTGGAAGTCGCCCCCAAACAGTGGCGGGCGTTGACTCCTGGGATTGTCCTCGATACTCAAATCCAACTTGGGGAGCTAACCACCAAGGAGCTTTGCACGGATGCTCTGTATGGCGACTTAGACCAGGACGGTTGTCCAGACGTCGCGGTCGGACGGTTACCTGCAAAAACGCCCGAGGAGCTCACCCGGATGCTCCGTCGAAGCATGGACTACGAAGCGATCCGCCCGGGCCCCTGGAATGATACGGTCCATGTCACCGCTGGCGTGGGTGGATTCGGATACCTTGCCGATACTGCGATCGAAACGGTCACTCGTAGGTTCTTGACCGAAGGCATACCGTCCCAGTTCCATATGAATGTCACTGTGGCTAGTTGCACCAGCAGCTATTGCCCGAATCCATGGAAACTGCGCGAGTCTTACATCGATCGCATCAACCAAGGGGGACTGTTTTGGGTGTACATCGGGCACGGCCAAGTCCAAGAGTTGGATCGTTACGAAGTTGACGGAAAATGGCTACCGATTGGCCAACCGAGCGATGCGGCACGGTTTCGATGCCAGAACCGACCCCCGATCGCTCTGATGCTCGCTTGCTTTACCGGTGCCTTTGATGCCCGAGTCGACTGTTTTTCAGAATCCCTGCTCGCCCAACCCAATGGCCCCATCGCGGTGATCAGCGGGTCGCGAGTCACCATGCCATATGGACTGAGCCAACTATCAAGCGAACTGCTCAATGGGTGCTTTCGCGACCGCATCCCAACACTCGGTGAGCTACTGCTGCAAGCAAAACGTCGAGTTTGGGTCGACGACGAAACTTCAAGCATTCCAAACGACCCGGATGACAGGGATCAGCCAGAAGTCTTCGATATTCGAAAACGCTATCGCAAGATTGTTACCGATATGGCTCACGCACTGAACCCCAGCGATCACGATTTGACGCTTGAGAGACGCGAACATGTACGGCTCATGAATCTCCTAGGCGATCCGCTGCTGAAGATCCCTTACCCGCAACCGATCGAAGTCAACTTGCCCAGCAAAGCCACCAGTGGCGAGCGAATCAAAATCAGCGGCCAATCAGCCGTCTCGGGTAGGCTGATTGCAGAAGTGTCGCTGGTTCGGGACCGAGTTCCGCAAGGAGTGGTGCCTGTTCGGGCCTACCAAGGGACAGAACAAGAAAACCAGCAAATGGATCGCAACTATCAAACCGCCAATCGATTGACGGTCACAAGCATCAGCCAAGTCATCGATGCAGGTCGATTCGAAGTTGAGTTGCAGATCCCTTCCGATTCCTCGGGCCGTCATGTTGTGTCTGTGTATGTATACGGTGATCGAGAATGGAGTGTTGGATCCCAAAAACTGCTCGTCCGAAAAACTCCGTAAACATCGAGCATGAAGATCGAGCATGAAGATCGAGCATATCGAATCGCTTGGAGATAAAAGGTTAGATCCCTATCGGAACCTCCGCACGACGAATCTGACCCGCTTCAGCGGTCGGTTCATCGCTGAAAGCAAACCGTTGGTCCAGCGACTCTTGGCAAGCCGATTGCAAGTGGAATCGATTCTGGTGGATCAAGATGATCTGGATCAGGCCGAGGATTGGCTTCCGGTTGATGTGCCAGTCTTGGTGGTGCCCCATGCCTTGGTCCCAGAGTTGATCGGATTTAATTTCCATCGCGGGTTCATGGCCTGTGGCATCCGGCCGGAAATGCCGACGTGGCCCCCAGCGACACTTTGCGAGCCAGAGGTCATGGGTTCAGATTGGACCGGGGTAATGCTCGTTGGGGTACAGGACCCAGAGAATATGGGATCGATCTTTCGCTCCTGTGCAGCGTTGGGAATTCGCGACCTGATGCTAGGACCCAACTGTGTCGACCCGTTTGCAAGACGGGTCTTGAGAGTATCGATGGGCAACGCATTCAAACTGAGGCTTCATCGAGTCGAGAAGGTTGCCCTGGGGCTCGAACAAGCTCGGTTACGGGGCATCGAATCCCTAGCAGCCTGCTTATCCGCAACGAGCATCGAACTGCGCGAGTACAGACGCCAAGGTCCGGTGCTTGTATTGTTGGGCAACGAAGCCCATGGCCTGCCCGAGGAGTGCATCCAAGCTTCCTCGAGAGGAATTCGCATCGACATGGCGCTACAGACCGATTCACTCAACGTCAGCGTGGCGGCCGGAATCTTGCTCCACTACGTATGCCGCCTCGGCTAAATGAAACACCGAGGCGCAGAGAATCTCAGAGAACCGAAATCATTGTGTAGAAATCGTGTTCATTCAGGGAATTAATGGGCAAGAACTCTTTTTTCATGTTCTAGGCTTCATGGGACTACTCCACAAATTGCACGACCTGAAACGAGTTCCGTTGCATCGCCTAATAGGGACTTGTAGCCACAGAATATCTCTCGTCTAGTTATCGAGACTTGCGACTTCTTGGCCCGCGATCGAGGCGACCGCTTTGAGGATCCGCATGTCGGCGTTGTAACTGACGGTTCGGATCGACCCATCCGTCATGACTGCATTCCAGCCCGGGATGTGCGCGCTACCAAAGTCATGGCAGGACGTGCAACTATTCGGAATATCGGAGTGGGTACCTCGCGCGATGAAGCGGACATAGGAATTGGTTACCCCATAGTATTCCGGCATCCCAGCGATCGGAGCGCGATCGCCATAATCGCTACCGGTCTTATATCGAATCGAACTCATCGCCTTTTCGCCCAAAAACAGGGTCGTGCTCGTGCCATCGGTGATCTGTTTCAATTGCGTTTTGTTTCCAAGTGCCCAAACCCCCTCTTGCTCAAGGTCAACGCCTGCAATATTCGGATCCGCGCTCAATGCGGCACCACCGCACATCGCGAAATCAGTGCGTGCTCCATAAGGACCATATTTGTCCGAAAACGGAGGAAGCAACGGATAGGACTTTGCGTCACGACGGCTTGGACAATAAAAACCTTGGACGACAGACTCGATGTAAGAGTAATCCGCCGGGTCGATCGGTGTCGTACCAGTACGTGTATCACAGAGTCGACGAAGGTTTTGTCCAAGTTGGTCTTGTTCCATATGCGGCATGACTTGGACCATCCAAGGAACACCACGTTTGTCTGTCCTTGCGACTCCAAGCGGTACATTCACGGCAAGCGGAGCGTACTCACCCGCGTAACCAGGCAGCCGCTTGTTTGCCGACTCATAATTGTGAGCCGCAATTACCACTTGACGCATGCGGTTCTGGCAATCGGCTCGACGAGCCGCCTCGCGGGCCGCCTGAACCGCTGGCAAGAGTAAGCCAACCAATACGCCAATGATGGCAATGACCACCAGGAGCTCAACCAAAGTGAAACCGCGGCGAGCTCGCAAACATGCGGCAAGGGGCGATCTCGACAAGGAAGCATGAGACATTGTCGGACTCCATTAAAATGAAACTCAGAAGTAAGGATAAAAGTAGACGAGCAAAAAAGAGAATCTGTCCAAGCGCGCCGGAGAACCTTCACAAGAAGGAAACTCCTAGCACCCTTAGAGGTAATTTAACGGGTCTAAAAACCACTCCGCAACAATATTTCCCAGGTAGCCTGAGATAAAAAACGAAATTATTTGCCTTCTTTCTACAGTCTTCGGGGATTCTCTCTCGACGAAAATCGTCCCTAAACCCACCCTTCGTTCAGGGTTGGTCCGACAGGCCATCGGCCCTGAATAGCTCATAAAAACAAAGGAAAACGACCATGTCAGACTGGCTTGAAGTTGGCTCCAAAGCCCCCGCGTTCACGCTCCCTAACGGAGAAGGCAAGAAGGTGAAACTCTCAGATTTCAAAGGATCCGCAGTCGTCCTTTACTTTTATCCCAAAGACGATACACCCGGATGCACCAAGGAGGCTTGCGCATTTCGCGATCGTTCGGCAGAACTCAAGAAGCTCGGGGCCGTCGTTGTGGGTATTAGCTCCGACTCGACAGCTTCGCACGCCAAATTCGCCGACAAATACTCTCTAAACTTTCCTCTGCTAGCCGACGAGTCTCACGAAGTGTCAGAGAAGTATGGGGCATGGAGGGAAAAAAACATGTACGGCAAGAAATCGATGGGGATCCAAAGAAGCACTTATTTGATCGATGCTCAAGGGAAAATCGCGAAGGTTTGGAAAAAAGTCAGTGTGGATGGCCATGACGCCGAAGTCCTAGAGGCCTTGCAGGAGCTATCCGCTTCGGATTAGATAACGAACCCTTTGGTGATTCGTTTGTTATATCTCTTTCGGATTGTAAGTATGTCCAACAAGATTGATTTGGTCATCCACGGTGCCTCGGGTCGCAACGGTAAACGACTTATTGCATTAGGTTCGATCGACCCTCAGGTCCAACTCGTCGGTGCCTTGGTTCGATCCGGTTCGTCAGCTTGTGGACACGATGCCGGAAGCTACTCCGGCACAAATCCCATCGGACTATCCATCGGTGATCGCTGGCCCGACAAGTTCGATTGCGTCATCGATTTTTCAAGCCCCGATGGATGCCTGAACGCACTCGAGCATTGCGTCAAGAAAGGTTCGAGTATCGTCATAGCGACCACAGGCTTGGAAGCCACCCATCTGGATGCGATCGAGCGAGCCTCGAGAACCATCCCTGTGTGTTTGGCTCCCAACACCAGCGTCGCGGTAAACATTGGAATGAAACTTGTCGAACAAGCTGCCAAAGCGTTCCGGGACGTCCCAGGTGGGGCCGACGTCGAAATCATCGAAAGGCATCATCGCTATAAAGAGGACAGTCCAAGCGGAACCGCCGTGAAACTTGGACAGATCATCGCCCAGCAGATGGGGATCGATCGCCATGTGCACGGCAGGCAGGGGATGATAGGCAAACGGCCTCATAACGAGATAGGCTACCACGCCGTCCGAGTCGGAGACGATGTAGGCCAGCACACGGTAGTATTCGGGATGATGGGAGAGCTTGTCGAGATCCGGGTGGCAGCCTCAAATCGGGACAGCTATGCCTCGGGAGCGATCTCGGCAGCTAAATACCTGAATGGCAAACCGGCGAAACTCTACTCGATGGCCGATGTGCTGGGGCTTTGATGCATGGCAAAATGCGACCAAGGTTATCTGTGTCGAATTTGCAGACAGGAGGTCGAGAGACTCTCTGAGAGCGAGTTGTACCTAAGGTATGTCATCGGTGAGATCGATCCGGAGATCTTGCACCTCTCGCCTGAATGTCACCTAACCTGTAACCCGATTCTTGCTCAATTCATAGATGACCCGCATTTTGAGTATCACTCGGTCGCTCCTGAAGGCTTGCGAGTTGAGGATCTCGATGCAGACTACGCCGTGGCTCGCGGAAAACTGGTGACCCGAGGCTATCGAAGATTGCTTGAGATCCAAGCAAACCGCAAGAAATTTCCTCGCGTCCAAGACTATGTGCTCGAAGAGTTTCAAGGCAAGTGGAAGTAAAGTTCCGCTGAGAACTATCCGACCTGCAAGCTGGCTTCGAGCGATCGCAGGATATCTTTCACAGACATCTGGGTTGCCCCGATTTGAAGCAACTCGTGCTCATCGATCCAACTGTCGACCTTCTTCTGGGCAGATATCACCGTCGAGTGGGTTCGGTTGCCAAAGTACTCACCGATCTCCGAGTAGGCAATACGCGTATGCTTGCGAGCCAGGAACATCGCCAGCATCCGAGGCTGACTGAGCGTTTTGCACTTCGATTTGGTTTGGAGCTTCTGGTTCTCCAATCCAAAGGCCTTGCAGACAGCTTGCTCGATATCCTGCAGGCGAATGATGGGTCGGTTGGCACGAACAATATCACCAACAGCCGTCGTGGCTTCCTCGGCACTCAAACTCCTGCCGAGCATCCGGTGCTTGGCAGCAAGCCGCAAGACGATCCCTTGTAAGATTCGAGCGTCTGAACCGCACTGCTGAGAAATCCAACCCAAGACCTCTGGATCGATGCTCAGCGAATGCTGCGTGCACAAACGCCTGAGCAACTCTAGACGGGTCGTCGGGTCCATCGGTTCGATCGGACAAATCATCCCTCCGGATAGTCGTGCATGAAGATCCTGGCCGAGACCTTCGAGCTCATGAAGGCCACGGTCGGAAACTAAAATCACCTGACGCGACTCTCGCAAGAGCATATCGATCGTGTTGCGAAGCTCGATCAGTGTTCCTTGTTTTCCCAAACAGAACTGAACATCGTCGATCACCAAAACGTCGACGTCTCGATATTTCTTGCGAAAACTGGCAAACCCACCGGACTTGGCGTTTTCGGTGTACTCGATCGTAAATTGCTCGCCGGTCAGAAAAATAACTCTGCGATATCGCTGCTGAACTTTAAGCTGCTGGCATACAGCCGCCGCAAGGTGTGTCTTGCCAACACCATGAGGCCCGTGGATCAAAAGGGGACTGATCTGACCAGGCCGCTCGAGCACCATCTGACAAGCGGTCCAAGTGAACTCGTTGTGAGCACCAACAATAAACTCCTCCCATCGTCGCTCCTGCTGACGCCGTATCGCAACCAGCCGATCGATCTCTCGGTCCGATCCGTTGTCCCCCTGACGGACGCTGGCTTCCTCCGAGCGAACCAGCCTAAGGGGTCCAGAAGCACCGAGGGCCTCGGCCGCATGCATATCTGCGGTCTGATCGGATTTCTGAGGGTCTCTCGCAGGTAGCGCGTTCACGGGAGATGCTGGCACCGCAGGCTGGACACGGGGTTCGGAGGATTCGAGACAAGACTGTCCCAGGCGACTATCGTAAGCGATCGGAAGGAGCTTGCGAGCATCCACTCGGGAATTCCCCAAAGAATTCTCCGAAGGCGTTTCGGATAAAGGGGCCTGCTGGCCCACACACCCAGCGGCTTGGCCAGCCAGCGGAGCCACGAGTAGCTCAAATCCCCAGGAATCTCCAAAGACCTCGCACACCACTCGCCGAAGGTCATCTCGGAACATCCTGAGTATGCACTCGGACATAAATGACGAGCTGACAAGGATTTGCAGCTTTGACTCCTGGCTGATTTGCCATCCGACCTGCGGTCCAAACCAAAGACCCATGCGTTCCTTGCCAAGCCGCTGGCGAAGCGCCGCAGCAAACTGCGGTATTCCACGGCTTTGTGCCTCAGCAACCTCATGCGCTTCGAGCATCGCGATCTCCAGACCCTGCGATTCTATTCCAAGAACTTCCTCGTCCGGGAACCATCCCGAACGTGCCCCTCAGGCCCCTACAGCCAAGACTCCCTTGCGGGCTCGGCTTCCTGGTCCCCGATCGAGCGGGTTCGGATTTTAGGATTGCTAGCATTCGAGTCAAACAGGATCGATGAACTTCTGCAAAGTTTTCCCGTTGGATGTGTGAAGATGCCGTAAAGAACGGCCCAAATGGGTGTCTAGAAAAGTCGTTTATAAACAACCTATGTTCCCGGAGTCGGTGGAAAACACGTCGGGTTTCCGGTTGGATTTTTTCGACGCTCGTACCGCTCATAACGCGAGGGCCAATCGTTGTTCGCATCGGCCGGAACGAACTCGCTTTCCACCAGTGAAAAACCAGTGAAATCAATGGGTTCCAACACGGTATCACCCTCGATATCAGCAAGAACTCTGGTCCAATGGATTTGGTCTACAAACGGGATACATAGCCGATAGATTTCCGCCCCTCCAACAACGAAAAGCCTTTGACCCGCAGGCACTTGCGCTAGGGCTTGTGCAAGCCCATGAACGACGACGGCACCTTCGACTCGGTAGTCGGTTTGACGGGTCAGAATCATCGTCGTACGGCCGGGAAGCAATCGGCCGATGCTTTCGTGGGTTTTGCGTCCCATCAGCAGCGCATGACCCATCGTCAAGCGTTTAAAACGCATCAAGTCGGATCGCAATTTCCATGGCAATCGATCCTCGGTACCGATCGTGCCGTTGCGAGCCACGGCGACGACCAAGCTCAGCCCTTGTGGATTCGAACCCTGGTGATCTGATTCTTCTTGAGCCATTCTAACCACCGTTCATGCTCTTCGCTCAATTCGATTTCCGCTACCGATTCAGCATCCAGCGGCGAAACAACCGAGAAACATCCTTCGTCCAACCATTTTTGCACATTTCGCGGCTCAATCCAGTATTCGTTCGGACCGAGCTTTGGGGCACCCGGAGAATCTTCCGGGGTCATGAAGTAGACGACTTCTAGACGAAATTTTTCGGGCATTTCCAGAGGTTCGCTTGGCATTCCATCGAGCCCTAAGACTTGGATTGTTTTGCTCATCGGACCGAAACCTTGCAAGACTCGGTTTGCTTCTTGAAATCACGTGAACTTTTCATTGGGGCTTTGCAACGCTGCAGGCAAAGTCCAAGCGAGCGGCTAGCTGGCCATTGACCGTGACCTTGCCAGTCATAAAGTAGGCGCTGGAAACGACTTCCTTGAGCACGACATGAATATCGACACGCTCTCCAGGCCTTACCATGCGCTTGAACTTGGCTCCGTCGATTCGGGTCGCCACCGGCACGACCCCTTGGCTCGGCGTCAGATGTGCAAGGAGAATCGCGCCGCTTTGCAAACAGCATTCGCAGAGGATCACTCCCGGCACGAGCGGGAAGTCCGGAAAGTGTCCCTGGAGGAAGAATTCGTCGGCCGCGAAAGTCTTCGAGCAATGGATTGTCGAGTCGGTTTGCTCCAAGACTTCGTCGACCAAGAGCATCGGTTTACGATGGGGAATCACGGCCTCGATCTGAGCTCTGGACAAGACTGTCATGTTTGGTAATAGACCTTCGCCTAGTTCTGGTAAGTGGCTCTGAAAGCGACGGACGAGAGGACCTGTGCGTCGCTTATCCGACCGGCATAAAGTAGACGTTCAGCCTGTTTAGGCAATGTCTTTTCCCGGGGGAGCCGAACCTTTTCAAGCAAAATGGGAGGCGTCTTGTGCGGTATTCCCATTCATGGATTGGGAAACACACGGGTCGATGCACGAGGCTGCCAGCGTGTCAAAGTCCAACTGCAGTTGCTCGTACTCGCGCCGGCACGAAAACTCCTTGAACATCAAACTCGGCTGGATATCCAAACTATTTTGGTATTTGCTCGAACAGCACTCACGGACATTTCCAACGATTTCATGATAAGCGATCTGGCAGATCTTAACCCCTGGGTAAATCCGGATCGGTTGTACGGTGTAAAGTTCGATCGTCCAATGACCGCGATATCCGATGCTGCCAAAACCCGCCGAACCGTGGACAAAGAGTCCCAGCCTCGACAATGACGATCGGCCGGATATCATCGGCACGACTCTGTGAGTTTCGGTGTATTCGACAGTCCGCCCTAGATACAACTGTCCAGGACTGAGAATCAGACCATCTTCAGGGATCACCAACCGCCGGAAGCGGTTCGGCTCCTTGATGTCCAAAACCACCTCTTCGTAGACCAATAGCTCGTTGTGAAGGGTCAAGTCGTAGCTGTTAGGATTGCAGTGATCCTCCGAAAACGGAGTGATGCAGATATCCGAACCCAAACGCGAGAGTATCTCTTCACCGGAAAGAATCATGGTGAATCCTTGCCAGAAACTGGAGAAAAGTAGACGAGCCAAGAACGAGCCGAAAGCATACACGGCACACGGGGGGGTTCGCTAGCACCCCTCTGCGTTTCTTGGAAGAAAAAACATCCCAAGCACCTCATTTCGGTCCAGATATCCACCATAAGCGGTAAAAAGTCAATCGGCTCACCGCACCATCTTGATTAGGGCACCATTTGGAGCTGTCTGAGCCAACGTTGGCATGCCAACGGCCAGTCCGATGTCCCTGGGATGCTTCTTGCTAAACCAACCCCATGAGGACCCTTTTGGTAAACGTGCAACTCCCCAGGAACTCCCTTGGCCACCATCGCTTGAAAGAATACGAGCGAATTCTCGACCGGCACCGGTTTATCTTCCACCGTGTGCATCAAAAACGTCGGTGGAGTGTCGTTCCTTACATTCCTCTCACTTGCGAACTGCTCGAGAGTTTCACGAGACGCCTTTTCACCCAGCAGATTCACTTCGCTACCTCGATGCGTAAAACGGCTACCCATCGAAATGACTGGATAGCACAAGATCGCATAGTCGGGGCGCGATGACATTCGAGCGATCCGATCCGATGAACTCTGATCCCCGCCGTCGAATTGAGTGATGACGGTCGACACCAAATGGCCGCCGGCCGAAAACCCCATGATTCCAATTTTATTGGGGTCGATATTCCATTCCGAAGCGTTCGCTCTTACCATCCTGACGGCTCGCTGAGCGTCCTGAAGGGGGGCCGGATGACCGTAACCCTTGCCCCGATGCCGATAGTCGCACAGGACTGCCGTAAGCCCCATCGAGTTTGCCCACTCAATGATCTGCTTACCTTCATGATCCATGGCCAGTCCGCCGTAGCCGCCGCCGGGGCAGATAATCAACGCTCCAGTAGGCTTGTCCGATTCGACTTTCCGAATCGTAATCTTAGGGATGTCCTTGGGCTCTTGTCCCAAAGCCCCCGGAGCACCGTCGGCCCATAATGGAAACTCCAAATCCCCGGGTTCGTTGGCCCTCGACCAACTTATTACCGAAAGGAACGCCACTGCCAAAAACGCCTGAAACCTTGCAAGTTTACCAATCAACATTGCGTTAAACCCATCCATCAATTCTACTTCAATGCGTATAAATCCAAGGTATCCTCGGATCGAGCGAATACCTTCTGCACGGGCTGAGTGTCCCCCCCGAGAATCCCCATGGTATCGGATTTGTGGGTGCGAATGGGATGGCCGAGCGGTACTGTCAAAAATCTCCAAGGAATCTTATGAATCGAATGAATTTCATTGAGCCAAATCCTTGTTTGCTACACTTGAACATCTTCCAAAAAGGTTTGCTTAGCCTGCTGGGCATCTTAGGCTCGCTGACATCGGTCGCCCCCACACCGACCCATGCGAGCGAGCCGGCCCGGCCGGCTTACGAGTCGGGCGATCTGCTTGGGAAAAAAGTCCAAGCCCTTTCGAAGTTGGAAAAGACCGACTGCCTGGGCAAGCAGTGGAGTTGGGCGGAACTCTCGGGTGCCAAAGGCACAGTGCTGGTTTTTTTGGGTACGGAGTGCCCGCTTGCCAAGCAATACACACCCCGGATCTCGGAGTTGAACAACAAGTACTCCGATCAAGGCATTCGCTTTGTCGCCGTCGATCCGAACATCCAAGACTCCTTGCAGGAGATGGCTGCTCACGCCAGACGATTCCAATTCGACATCCCGTTCTTGAAGGACCCCGACCAATCGCTCGCGGATCTGGTTGGCATCACACGAACCCCAGAGGTTTGCTTGATCGACCATGAAAACACGATTCGCTACCGTGGCAGGATCGATGATCAGTACGGTATCGGATTTGCGCGTGAGAAACCAACTCAGAGGGAATTGGCCGAAGCGATCGAAGCGGTTTTGGCTCAGCGAGACGTCCCAACTCTACAAAC
>JBJTAQ010000387.1:0-3289 GCA_046090945.1 Pirellula sp. | reverse complement strand
TGATCGTCTTCTAAAACCGACTCGAGTCGATATCCACAGCCTCTCGGGACACCTTTCCAAGGGGGACTTAGAATATCGTCCTTGCGGTCGGTCAGATACCTGCCGAGATCGTTTGCAATCTGATCGAGTCGTTGGCTTCCTGTGTTGGGATAGTGCCAAGATGTCTTGGCCAACGTGACTCTCTGGCCATCGTCCAAGACGGCCTGGGCCGCCAACAGATGCGAACCGGCCGTACCATAGCGAGGATAATGACTTCCCAACGCATCGATCGCTATCAAACTCCCAACGGTCGTCACGGCCCGCATCGGAGGATCGATTCCCAAAACCAATCGATGCTGAGCCAATTGCCTGTTTAGTTCCCCAAGCGTGATCCCAGGTTGCACTCGGACTTGGCGATTCTCGATATCGACATCGAGCATCCGTCGCATAAATCGGGAGAAGTCCAGAATGATTCCTGGACCGAGGGATTGGCCGGCAAGTCCCGTACCTCCTCCGCGAGGAAACACAGGCAGGGAGTTCTCGACGGCATATTTCACGCAGCCGGATACATCGTTTGCATGCCGAGGCCGCACCACGGCGATGGGAGTGACCTGGTAGAGGCTCGCATCGCTGGCGTACATTTGGGAATACAAGGGGTCGCAGAAGACCTCCCCATCGAGGATCCCTCTTAAGTCCGCTTGGATTCTGGCCTGTTCTGCTTCCACAACGCTCCCTTGATGCGTCGTCGCGCTACCTGCGAGACAACTGCACGCGACTGTTTCTGATACCGTAGGTGAAGTAGATGACCATGCCGATCGCCAACCAAATTCCCAATCGGAGCCAGTTGCTCCATCCCAGGCCAGCGATCATCGCGCCGCAGACCAAAACTGCAGCGATGGGAACCCACGGCACCAGTGGTGTTCGGAAGGGACGCGGGGCGGCCGGATCGCTGTTGCGCATGATGATGATCCCGATCGAGACCAGAGCGAACGCAAACAACGTTCCGATGCTAGTCATGTCCCCGACGACACTATCGGGAATGAATGCTGCAAAAAACGCAACGAACACAAAGAAGATCCAGTTGGACTTGGCAGGTGTATGAAATACCGGATGAAGCTCCGAGAAGACTTTGGGAACCAAACCATCTCGGGCCATCGAGTAAAAAACGCGGCTCTGTCCAAGCAGCATCACCAGGATCACGGACGAGAAACCGAAGAGAATCGCCACCGTAATAAACTTGCCCAACCAACCGTAGCCAGCCATGTAGGCTTGGATCGCATAGGCCACCGAGGCTTCTTTGCCCTTGGTAGGATCGCTGAAGTCTTGGTAGGGGGCGATCCCCGTCAGCACCCAGCTAAAGAGGATGTAGAGGATCGTGCATACGACGAGCGAGCCCAGGATACCGATCGGCATGTCCCGCTCTGGTCGCTTGGTCTCCTGTGCTACGGTCGAGACCGCATCGAATCCGATGAATGCAAAGAAGACCACACCGGCTCCACCAAGAATACCCCACAGGCCACCGAAGGCATGCGATTGACCCGTAACGGCATTCGTGACGGTCGTAGCTTCCGGGATGAATGGCACGTGGTTGGTCGGATTGATAAACTGCCAACCCAGGGCGATAAACATCACCACGATCAATACCTTGACGCTTACGACAATCGCATTAAAGAGCGCCGATTCTTTGATCCCTCGGACCAGGATCAAGGTCAGAACAAGCAAAACAAAAACGGCTGGTAAATTGATGATGCCTGTCGCTACGGTTTTTCCATCCACCACCAAACTCTCAAACGGCGAATGGCACAATTGGTAGGGAATCACATAGCCGGGGCCGATGAAACTCTCGATGAATTTGTTGAGGTACTGGGACCAAGCAATAGCGACGGTAGCAGCCCCAAGAGCATATTCCAGGACCAAGTCCCAACCGATGATCCAAGCGAAAAGCTCACCCATGGTTGCATACGAGTAGGTGTAGGCGCTACCGGAGACCGGGGTCATGGCCGAGAACTCGGCGTAGCACATTCCAGCTAGCGCACAACCGATGGCCGCAACGATGAAACTCAGCGTCACACTTGGACCAGCGTGCTCGGCAGCCGCCGCTGCGGTCCGCACAAACAGGCCAGCACCAATGATCGCTCCGATTCCCAAAAGGATCAGGTTCACAGGTCCGAGATGCCGCTTGAGGGTCCCTTGCCCTTCAGCCCTGGCCTCCTCGTTGAGCTCTTCGAGAGTCTTTCGCGCAAATAGATTCATGGTTGGTGTGCTTGGTCAAAAACAATGATGAAACAAAAACCAAAGGAACTCGGTAAAACAAAAGCTAGATCGCGCCTCGGTACACAGGGATCACATAGGGCCCTTCAGGAATCACCGCTAGCGATTTATCCCCCGACTCGGCGACGCTCTGCTCGATCGCCTTTTCGATCGATTCGATCATATCGACGCCGGTAAGCTCGCGATCGGAGCCTTGGATGCCTTCGCTGTACAAGGAAACTCGCCCAATCGAAAGAGGGCGCAAGAGCATATGCGTCTGCCATCCGTCGATATCGGCAAGAGGCATGCGACGAATACGGTCGATGAACCCAGAGGCTCCCAACTGCTTGAGCTGGCTTTGCGAATCGCGGTACTCGTGGCTTCCAAGCCCCTCCTCGCAGCGACTCGCGACGATCATATGCCCACCGTCTGCAAGGATCTGCAGAGGAGCGACCATGCCTTTGACGGTCTGATAGTAGGTTTTATCCAACGGATACCCAGCCGCGCTGGTGATCAAGGTCGAAAACTTGCGATCGATCGGCACCTCGGCATACTTGCGGACGACCTCGACACTCTCAAGGTGGCTCTGGACACAATCGCCAAAGTTCACGAAGCTCATCTGACGCTGTTCGTCGATGATGGTGTTGACGGCATAGGTCGGGCCCAGAAGCTTGAGGATTTCAAGCTGCCCACGATGCAGTGGATTGTCGACCAAGTTTCCGTTGCAGGCCAACGGGTTGGCCATGAATTGGTAGTTGTGAAAGGTCCGAATCGTTGCTTCACCCGCTACGCCAGGCGCGACGACTTTGCGACCGCCTGAATAACCCGCCATGAAATGAGGTTCGACCAATCCGACCACGATCCGCAGATCGGCATCGACAAGATGGCGGTTTAAGACCACTGGGATTCCATCGGTTGGGGTGCATCCCAAGTCGACCATCCAGGCTGTATCACGGGCAAAGTGATTCTCAATCCGGATGTTATTAAAAATCCATTCATCGCCGACGACCTCGAGCATCTCTTTTCCGAGGTTCGGCCGATGCAGTCCGGTAGCGATGAG
>JBJTAQ010000386.1:0-3907 GCA_046090945.1 Pirellula sp. | reverse complement strand
GATGGATGGATTCAGGTCGGCGAGTTTCCGCCTTTCGTTTGTTGATAGCCGAAATGTTTCTAACGTCAACGTAGACCAGTTGTTCAAAAGAATCGCCGCGAGGTGCGTATCATCGGGTGACCATTGCAGATGAACGGGTATTTCCGATTCTAAAGACCAGCTTCGGATCGGCGATTTCAAATCGATATGCCCATCTGGCCTGCATGGGTACACACGAATATCCGTCACACGCGCGAAATGACGAATGGAGCCAGCCACGATAGCAACGTGGCGATTTCCAGGTGACATGATCAATTTGATTCGAACGATGCCCGGAACCTCGTCGATCCCTGCTTCGGATAATGCTTGTTGGTCCGCCATCAACAGTGTCGATTCGTCGTTAATCGTCCAACGATACAGACACGTAAGTTGTTGTTTACGACCGGAGTTCAGTTCATCATGGCCAAAGCCGAAATAGATTACGCTCTGGCTATCCGGGCACCATTCAGCGACGGAATACCCGTCGGCTACTCGAAGGGAGCGATTGTTTTGCAAGTCGATGACAACGGTGCTTTCCCAAGAAATCAGCAAGTGTTTCCCGTCTGGAGACCACTTGAAGAGGTTTGGAGGAGATAGCGGCTCGGCTGCGATAACACCTCTTGGGAACGGAACACGCTGCATGATTTTTCCAGTGTCGGGATCGATCACCAAAACCTCGAACTCAACAACTTGGCTATCTGTTGTCTCGGTGACCTGAACGCTGATGATGGCGATCCGGGTTCCGTCAGGTGACCAGGCGGGATACCATCGCAGAAACTGGTTCTTTTTAGGAGTCAGGAGCTTGACCTGTTCTCCCGACAGGTCTCCTGACCAGAGGGAATACTGGTCGCTCTCTTTCGCGAGCTTGAAGTAGGCGAACTGTTTATGGTTCGGTCGCCAAACTGGAGAGTAAATCTCGTTCAGCGATTTGAGCTTCTCTCCATTCGCCTTGCGACCGATCGTCACAACCTGAGTTCCACGCAGCAATGAAGGGGTAAGGTCAAAGTGAAGGATAGGACGGTTCAGATAGTGATTGAGACTGTCCGGGTCCAAATTGTTAAAATCGAGGCGATCGGCATCCGCTGCCGTTTGATTCCCCAGGGCTGAATGAGCTTCCGCACGCAGTTTGTAGGCATCAGCGAGTTCCGGATCGATGAGTATCGCTTGATCACATGAGTCGATGGCTTGTTCGAACTCGTTGCGAGAGAGCAGGATTTCCGCGCGAGCGACAAGAGCCCTTGGCTGTTGAGCATTCCGTTCGATTGCCCTGTCGATATCCCGAAGAGCGTCGTCATGTTGGCCTAGTTTCATTCTCGACGCGGCGCGATAGGTGTAAGCGATCCCATTATCTGGATCGAGATCGACTGCTGAATTGAAATCTTTGAAAGCCTCTTCATGTTGTTCAAGGCTCAATTTTGCGATTCCTCGACGTAGGTATGCTTGCGGATGAGCTCCACCGAGTGCAATGGCTTTCGAGTAATCGGCGACCGCATCTGCAAATTTTCCCAGCTCAGAGTTCGAGTCACCTCTGAATCGGTAGTATGAAGCATGATCTGGGGCGAGTTCGATGGCTTTGGTTTGATCTGCAATTGCTTTAGCGAATTGGCCCTGATCGTGCCAGGTTAGGCTACGATAGGCCAGTGCGACATGCGAATCGGGACGATCGCGTATTATTCCGTTGTAATAGTTTTGGGCATCCTCAAGCAGGATTGCATCGTCTATTCGAATTTCCTGCTTTCCGTTTGTAAGCCGATCTTCACGGATTGACTCAACGGTCATGGGCCATATTGTTTGTTCAGGTATTGGTAGTGACGTGTGCAACTTGGGCAGAATCTTTTTGCCATGCCATTTCCGACGGGTCAACATCGCATCGATTTCTGAGGCTGTTGCATCGAGCGACGAGAGATCCCAGATTCGAACGACACCGCTTCGTATATTTGATACGGCAAGTAGTTTGCCGTTGGGGCTGAAGGCAACGCAGGCTACCTCGCCGCCATGGTCTGGCAACATCCGTTGTACTTCGGGGGAAGCAGGATTCGCCAGGGCGACATCAACTTTTTCAATCGGGTAAGCGATTTGATCTGAGATTGGTGAAAAGGCGACAGTCTTCCCGGTGCCCAAGGATCGAAGGGATGTTCCTGTATTTGCATCACAGATTTTGATTCGATGGTTCAAGCTTACAGCGATCGACTCCCCAACACGATCAAATTCGATGCATGCTAAAGGGGACGGACGTTTCGCGTCACCTAGACGAATCCTATGGCGAGGGGTTCGATCCTTGTTCCAGATCACCAGAGTACCATCCAGGCTAGCAGTCGCCATGGTTCCGGTCGTCGGATCCAAACGAATCGCGGAAACCCCGCTGGCGTGCTCCTGTAGTGTCTGAAGTACTTTCTTTTTGTCTAAATCCCAAAATCTGATCGTAGTATCCTCGCCTCCGGTCACGAGGGTTTTTCCGTCGGCACTGAAATCGAGTGCAGTCACGGAGGAGATATGTCCCTCACCGTTCTCAAAGAAATCCCGGGGGCCATCGTTTGGTAACGTTCCTTTTTTATCGCCTGAGACTGGGTTCCACAGGTTGACTGTTCCGTTACGGTGCCCTGTTGCAAGTAATCGTCCGTCTGGACTCAACCTTGCGCAAACCACATCTGGTTCAGGCGTTGGGAGGGGCATGATTATACGACTCGACTCCAGGTCCCATATCTGCAGTTTACCATCCATTCCCACAGTCAGTAACTTGGTAGAGTCAGGACTGAAAGCGACCTGGACGACACCTCCGATATGACCCGCTAAGTCTCTGGTGAGTTCGGTACCCGTGTTCCTGCCGTTCATTCCGAGGAGAATGACAAGACACAGGGCAATTTTCAGGGGAGTTGCAAATTGGTAAGTCTTTTGAGTCAACATCTTTTTCGTCCTCGGTGATTCATCGATTATTATTATGCTTGGCGGGATCCTTGGAATGTATCTTTGTCGGATTAGGTAACGTTTCGATTGGTCCTCTTGCCTCAATATTCTCCTGAGGGTAGCAGGCGGCAAGGACTTTTGCGGATCGTCTTGCGATTCGGCGAAAAAATTTTTGGCTGGTAGCTTAGGTAACCGTCACGAATCCCTTTGGGAAAAAAGAGTGGGACTACGGCGGTTCGTTCGGGTGTGGAATTTTTAACCAAAGAGGTACGATGGGGCGCAGAGGGGTTTTGAGGCTATAATTCATCCGACTGATTCACGAACTTGTATTCTGAACGAAGAGGTAAAGCTGGAAGGTTTTTCTACATGCATACAACGCTCGTCCAGGTTTTATTTTTATTGTTTGTTTTATGGGTCTCCCCGTTAGCAATATCCCAAGCCCCAAAGGGGTATAGCAATCAACTCGGTATGAAACTGGTTTTGGTTCGTCCGGGAACCTTTATCATGGGCTCACCGGTTCTGGAAGAAGGGCGAGGATCCGATGAAATACAACACGAAGTGACCATTACCAAGGAATTTTCCATCGGAGCTTATGAAGTCACGCAGGCACAGTATGTTGCCGTGATGGGATACAACCCAAGTCAGTTTCAGGGATTGAGAGTCGAATACGATCATACGGAACTTCCCGTGGACAATGTAAGTTGGGAAGAAGCGTTGGAGTTCTGTGAGAAGTTGACGAAAATGGAGCGGACAGAGGCTACTGGCAGGGTTTACCGATTGCCAACCGAGGCGGAGTGGGAATATGCTTGCCGCGCTGGTACCACCACTGCTTACTCCTTTGGGGATGAAAAATCACTACTTTCGGAATACGGCTGGTTCAACGACAACAGTCTTTCACGACCGCACTCGGTGGGGCTCAAGGCACCCAATGCGTGGGGCATGTACGACATGCACGGAAATGTTTGGGAATGGTGTTTGGATACTT
>JBJTAQ010000385.1:0-7416 GCA_046090945.1 Pirellula sp. | reverse complement strand
TGCATCTCCAGCCTGCTTTTAGGGCTGATGGTATGTGAATTCGGCGGTGTCTTCATAGCCAAGATGATTGCTCACATCGAGTGGAGCAATCGATTTAAGGAAGATCAGGTCGCCAGGCAAATTTTTCAAGATAAGCACCATAGCATCACCAACTCGGTCGGTATGGAATTTCAGGAAATACCGGAGGGTGAGTACCGAACCAGCCACAATGATCCAAATACCTCCGACGAAAACCCGTATCAAATCACGATAACCAAGCCGTTCTATATAGGCATTTACGAAGTTACCCAGTCGCAATACGAGGCCCTCATGGGGACGAACCCCAGTTTATTCAAGGGGGAGCGCATCCCGGTTTATAACCTCACGATCAAAGAGATCGAGCAGTTTATCGAAAAGCTCAATGCGTTGCCAGAAGAGCGAGAGGCCGGAAGGCATTATGATTTACCAACAATGGCCCAATGGGAATACGCTGCCCGAGCTGGGTCAACTTCGGATTTCTGTTTCGGAGCCGATCCCAGTAAACTGGAGTACTACGCATGGTTTAGAAAGAACCAAAACTCGTCGCGACGAGTTAGGGACTTGACTAAAGGTCGGTACGTATGTTCGCCGTTTCCTGTCGGACAGAAGGAGCCAAACCGATGGGGATTGTACGATATGCACGGAAATATTTCGGAGCTGAGTAGGGATTGTCGAGTGACAGATTTCATGAACTCAGAGATTGATCCAGTGGGAGCTTTGCATGGTAATCAAATACTTTTTCTTGGAGGTAATGCGAGTGATACCGCACTTGGATGCCGAGCAGTAAGCAGGTCTCTCGTAGATGTTTCCGATGGGCGGTTTAGCGACCCGCTTGGATTTCGACTAATCATGACTAAGGATTGATGATATTTTGGCAAAGCGCAATTAGCGCGAGCGTTGCTTAGGTTTAGCTCGATAAATGATTGACAAAAAGGAGTTGCGATTCTGGGGGGCTCTGCCTCCAAAACACCGAGATTGATCGCATGGTGGCCAAAGACAAGAGGTAGGTGCCGCGAGGGTAGCACTCGACCTCCACTTCAAGGTTAAAGCAATTTTCGAAGATCCAAATAGAACGGGTCCCCAACCGGTGGAAAGGTCACAAAGCCTATGTACATAAAAATAAAAAAGTACAGCGGATAGAATAGCATGAAGAGAAATATAAACTGTACTATTGATGGCTTAACGAAGTAGACGAGCAGCAATGCGGGAAGAAGGAAGTTGCAAAAAAATGCCAAGGGGATCTCAAATTCTGAAGATAGAAAAGCTGGTCCTATGTAGAACCAAAGCAGAAAAGAAATCGTAAAGCTCAGCCAAATCGTGAACCATAAGCTTAGAAAGCAAGCAGGGAAATTTTTATGGATGATCGGCAACCCTAATTTGCTCGAAAGAAAATTCACTGTTGCAATGATTGCAGCAGCGATGGGTGCATGCACAAGAGCGCATAGCAGACTTCCGGCAACGATCGGAATCAGCCCCGACATCATTCAACTCCAATCCGGAAACCTGTTCAACATAAGGATCGTAGATATTCTAGTAGGGTTTCACTCGGAGTGAATCGTTGCCATCGACCTTTTTCATATTCTTTCTCTATTCTAGTAAGCATCTATCGTCAGCATCGCAGTAGTCGAATTCGTTATCTTACTCAAAGGCTTCAATCGCTGGTCTTCCATCGATGCAGGTGGCCTAGATTGTCACCTGCAATCACCATCGTGCCATCGTTGATGATCGCAACTCGCAAAATCAAATGCCGAATCCCCGGTGGGTTTCCTTCACTTGATCCAAGTTGCCTCATCCTACTCTGGTCGTCCGTTGAAAACCGCTTGATCTCGTTCCCTTCATCTGACCAGATGCGTACTGAGCCGTCTCTGCCACAAGTAGCAAGCTCCCCCTTAGGCCCAAAACAAGCGTCGAGCACCCCGCCAGTATGAGCATCGGCCTTCTGCACTACAGGCCAACCATCTTTAACATCCCACCAAACCACCAAGCCGTCTTCTCCAGCCGATGCCACCATCAAACTGTCGGATCTCCAAGCAAGGCTCCTGATCGATTTCTTATGCGCCGCGAAACTCAGCAATGCCCCGCTACTGTATCCATCCCAAAGATAGATATTCCCAATACGATCGGCTGTGGCAAGGTACTTTCCGTCGGGCGAATAAGCGACCGAGGTGATCCAGTCGGTATGCTTGTTGATCGTGCTGACTAGGCTACCGTCTTGGGTTGAATAGATCTTCACCAATCTGCTTGTGCAGCCTACAGCAACAAAGCGTTCGTCGGGGGAAATATCTGCCGCCATGATCGCATCGGGTTCGTCAGCCACACTCGCCAATCGTTTCCCACTTGCGACATCGAATAAAACCACCGAACCGCTTTGGACCGGTTTTCCACCTCCAGCCAACAAGATCCTACCGCCAGCGCTGAACCTCAAAACCAAAGGTTCTCCCTCCGCAAATGGAACCGCTCCTAGCAGCTTGTCAGTGAGGGGATCTATCAAGTCGATCGCTTTGTAAGAGGATGCTGCAAGCACGGGTGCTCGGGAACTCGCCGCTAATCCGAGCCTTGGAAAGGGCCGTCGTGTTTCCGACTTGTTCAACTCTGGTAATCCACTTGGTAACGCCCCCTTGGAATCCATCGCGGAGCTAGCCATCGGCTTGAACCCCAGCGTTCGCATTTGAGCTGCGGTGCTGCCGGCGTTTTCTCGCATTCCAGAGTCAATCCACTTCGAAACCGTCGCAATTTGATTCTCTGTTAGCCGTTCTCCCTCGGGAGGCATTCGCACGCTCGCATCGTCCGACCGGATCACCTCGATCAACCGGCTCTCCCTGGATCGCCCCGCCATTGCGATCGGTCCGCTGCCACTCCCTTTGATGATCGCTTCATAACTTGTAAGACTCAGTCCCGCCTCCTGCTTTCCGTCCCCATGGCAAGTCCCACATTTGGACCTGAGGATCGCTGCAACGTGGGTATCGTAAGTAATCGTTTCATCTTGAGAGAAAACAAAGTTGGAAACGAACAAGCTAAATGCAAGGATGGCAGTCCGTCCAACGAAAATGTGATTACTCATCTCGTATTCTTCCGCACGTGTCAAATTGCGGTCTCAGTGATTGAAAAGGAACTCGGTGGAATTGAGCAATCCCCAGAAGACATCTTCGTAGATTTCGCCGTTCTTTTCATTCCCTCCTACAAAGCCTAGAAAACCCTCCAATTCCTCCTTGGATGGTTTTCTGCTCAGAGCCCGGATGAACAAACCCTCGATGATCTGTCCAGGTTCAAGATCCGCCGCCAAAAGCTCTTTGACGACACCGCCAGTGCTGAGTCGTTCGCGGATCGTATCTCCGACGACCAAATGCATGGTCTGGGATAAGGTTGGGTCAGGCTTGGTCTCGCAGGCACAAACGGTACCTCGGCTCGAGCGTCCAAAGGTTTCGAAGAAGGGGTCACCTGGATGAGGACCTTCGGTGTCCCCAGATACTCTCGGGTAATAGTGGACGGCTTTGGTCCCGGACGGCCAACCTGGGAGGTCCCGGTTCACACCCGTCACTGCAACGATGGAATCGAGTAGAACATCCGCCCTGAGTCGACGAAGTTTCGCATGGGAGAACTGTCGTGAATCTTTTGCATTCGTCGCGGTCGGCCTTGAGTCGAGTTGGTAAACACGCGAGTTGCAAATATCTCGGACGAACCCCCGAAGATCAAATCTCAATTCGACGAGTCTGGACGAAAGTCCTTCCAGAAGAGGCGCGTTGCTTGGCGGGTTGCTGACTCGCATGTCGTCGACTGGCTCGACCACACCGCGGCCTAAGAAATGCGCCCAAATTCGATTCGCAATGTTTTTCGCAAAAATATCATTCTCAGGGGATGTCAGCCATTCGGCAAGCGCTCGGCGCGGATCCCCTGGGCTCCTCACCGGATCTACCCCCCCGAGAATTTTGGCGGGTCTTGGTCGGCCGTCAACAGGGTTGATCGCAGGGTTGGATTTGTTGTCCCAAAAGATGCGTTTCTCACGTGCCTCAACGCCAGGTTTGCGTCGGATCCCCGTGAAGAAACTCACAAACCCATAGTAGTCGTCCATGGTCCAACGGTCGAATGGATGGTTGTGGCATTCGGCGCACTGGATCTGAACACCGAGAAAGACTTGGGAGAAATCGGCGGCCAGCATCTTTGGATCGACCTGGGGTTTATGGACGAGCATCGTATAAAGATTGACAGGCCCATTTGCAATATTTGGCCCTGAGGCAGCTGTCATCTCGGCGACAAACTCATTCAGCGGTCGGTCTTTACGCAATTGATCACGAATCCAGTTGGAAAAGCGATCTGCAGCTTTGATGACTGTCGCACCAGTCGAGTAATTTCCGCCGATCACCCTCAATTGCTCGGCCCACAATGCGGCTTGGTAATCGGCAAATTCGTCGGTTTCCAGCAGGCGGTCGATCTTTGAAGCTCTTTTGTCGGCACGGTGATCGGCTTTGAAATCCTCGTACTCCGTCGGGCTCGGAGGCCTACCCACCAAATCCAGCGTAACACGTCTTAAAAAAGTCTCGTCGTCGCAAAGTTCAGAGGGTGCGATTCGCAGTTTCTCAAGTCTCTGGAAAACCAGTCGATCGATAAAATTGTTCTCCGGAGGAGCCTTCCAGACGAATCCATCGACCTCTGGCAGCACGATCGCTTCGGCACCCACGGTAAAGCGGCTATACCTTGCAAAAACATTGGTGTCCCCAAAACCCTTGGCGGTAACGATTCCGTCTGCATCGATTTCAGCAACGCTAGGATTGTTGGAAAAGAAGCGACCCAGCTTGGTCACATCGCGCGTACTACCATCCGAATAGGACGCCGTCAGTTTGATCGCTGTACTTTCTGCCAGATTTTCAAATACCAATACCGACTGGGACAAAGCGATCCCGGTCACCTCCGGAACCTCTCCAACATCGTCCGGCGCGCCTGCCTGGATCCAATCCAAAAGCGTCTTGTACAGTTCGCTGTGCCGATCGAACAACTTCCCCCCTGTATGCGGTACCGTAGCGGTGGCCTTCAATAGCAGCAGGCTTTCCTCGGGAACCGATCCATTGATCCGCCTGCCAGGGATCTCTTCGACACATCGACGATAATCTCCAGCCGGATCATAGCCGAAAAGCGAGAGCATGAATCCATCTTTGCCCCGTGCCGAACCATGACACGTTCCAGAATTGCAACCGGCTCGAAAGAACACAGGCATCACGTCTCGCCGGAAACTTGGAACGCTCGATGAACCGCTCGACATAACATCCGAACGGAAAAACGGTTCCTGGGGTTGATCCTGAGCTTGGCCATCGGCCGCTGCAAGTACCGTGTGCAAGAGCAAGATGAGCATTGTTAGCCACCATCGGTTCTTTTGCATCACGATATCCATGGATGTAGCTTTAGAGTCTTGGATCAATTCGAATCGTGGCACTTCCGGCTCGCTGACGAATTTCCTGTCCTGCGATTTTTACAATCAACTCGCACTCCAATCCAGAGACTGGTCCCAAGAGCGCATCCTCGGTGGCCGATATGGAAAACTCGATCTTTTTGGAGTCCTGGGTGATCTTTGGTAGTGGACCTACGACCTGCACACCCTTGGGTAACCCCAACAGCTTGACGGTCGCTTGCCCCTCAAACGGGCTCTTGGACTGAACATGGAACAAGACGCTTGCGTTTCCACCGCGACGGATACTCGTAGGCTCACTAGCGAGTTCTACGAAAGGCTCGGCGACGTCGACCTCGATCAGTTGCGAAGAGACGCGGATGCGGCCGGGCCCCAAGTAGTCGCTTCCGCCCATGGTTGTACCCATAACATACAACCATCCCTTGCCTATAGGAGCATTTCTCGAAGCATTGATCCGCAGAATCGCTTCGTGCTCACCCGATGCGATGACTTCTTTAGGTGGCAAACTGACACCGGGTGGTCCAAAGTCCGCTTGGAATTCGATCGGCTGGTCGAAACCCGCCTGCCGATGGATCTTCACTGGAATAAAAAGTTCGCCACCTCGAACCAGCGACGTGGTAGGCTGCACCAATTCGATCGAGAATTGTGCCGGTTCAGTGACAGCCATCGCAAAGCGATCGACTCGAACGACCCGCCAAGCGTCACCGCCAGAGTGATTGATGAAAGGGACTGCCTGCTGAGAGCCTCCGAGCAATTGGACGGATGGATCCGTGGCCCGTGCGTTGATCTCGAAAACACGCCCCTGAGGAATCGCATCAGGTGAAGCAACCAGTTGCACAGGCCATACGCCCGCTTGCCCCGGCACCTCTGGACACACCATCGTTACGCCTTCGGGCAGTTGACTTGCAAACAACTCGTACGGGCCGCTGTAGGTGGTCCCGTGACCCTTAGGCAAACTCACCAGAACCGTCCAACGGTTTCCTTGGGGCACGGCGAGCCCCGTTGCCCTGGAGCCTTCAACCCAGTCAAAAAAACGACTGGTCAAAACCGGATGAACGGTGTTCGGAGGTGCTTCGATCTCCACTCGGTAAACGGATGTCGCGCCACCTGAACGGTTGGTGTCACGTACCTCGATGAAATAGTCACCATCTGATTTCGGTTCCCAGATGACGGAAGGATCGAGAACATCCTTGAGCCCTCCACCCGAGCGAATCGAGGTACCGAACAGATCCCGATCGTTGAGTGTACGCGGATCGGCGTCGTCTTGATCTACTTCAGGATCGCCAACTTGTCCGTCTTGAGATACCGGCAAGATACGCAGAGCAGGATCGATCGGAAACCCCAAAGCCGAAGCAAACACCCGCACGCGATAACGATCCCCCTTGCGTACTCGCACACGAAACCGATCGACATCACCCGACGTCTCGATCACTCCATTCAGAGCCGTCGGCAGGGTATCGACGACGGTCACATCCTGATCGAAAACCTCGAGTACATTGTCAAACTGGCTGGAACGCAGCACAAGTGCCGATGGTGCATCACCGAACCACTCTGAGGAATCCGTCGAAGACGGTAGCGTGATTGTCTCCTGGAATGCTCCAGCCGCATCACCAAGGAATGACACCTGCAGCGTCTGGCCTTGTTTTCCTCCGGCAGGATAGAGAGCCATCGGACGCCTAAAATCTCCGATATGGACACAATAAGGAATGTCGCGCGGTGAATGAACCGACTGGCGGACTTCGATGAACACACCCCCTTGGGGCAAATCCTTCGGCAGGATCAGATTTACAAGGGGATCCTGGACATGCAAGGCATTCTCGTCGTTGGATGCAAGTTCGCGGCCTGAAGCGTCTAAGACTCGAACCGCAAGGTCAAATTCTGAATCGCCATAGTGATTGTCCGCAATCCGCACGCAGTCAACTTCAACCGATAGCCGCGAGCCGGGCTCGGCGTCGACTTGAAAAACATCGGTGTCAACGGTAGCAAGTACCGTCGAATTC
>JBJTAQ010000384.1:0-2038 GCA_046090945.1 Pirellula sp. | reverse complement strand
ATCGGCCATCAGTTTCTCCTCGGGCGTATCGCTTCGAACACGGCGCTGTTGTCCAGGTCACCGAGGCCTTGGGATTCGGCTCGCGCGAGCAGTTTTTCATGAGCCGTAGACATAGGCAATTCCAGTCCCGATTCGCGAGCGCTCTGGAGCATCAGCCGAACATCCTTGAGGTGTTGCGACAAACGGGCCTGAGGGCTGTACTCACCTGAGACCATCTTGGGTCCCTTGGAGTCCATCTGTTTGGAATACGCTGCGCTGCCTCGCAAAACCTTCAGTGCATCGGCCAGATCAATATCCAGAGCTTCGGCCAGCGCCAGGCCCTCGGCAACCGCCGCTCGGTTGAGTCCCAGCACAAGATTGCTTACGAGCTTCATCTTGGCCGCATTCCCTGAAGGACCGACGTAGAACGTCTGATTTCCAAGCAGCGGCCAAAGGTCTTGGCAAGCATCGAATGCGGAGCGATCACCAGCGACGATCACCGTCGCTAGACCTTGACGCGTTTGCAGGCTGGAGCCCGAGATAGGGGCTTCCAGGTAAATGCTGCCTCGCTGCGTCATCCTTCTTGCAAAAGCAACGCTGGCTTGCGGGTCTCCGGTCGTCGTGTCGATGATGATCTGTGATTCAGACAATCGATCTTCCCAACCGCTTAAAACCTCATCCACCACGTCACTCGAATAAAGGCTGATGATCACACGCGAAGATTCGGCCAAAGGGCAATCGGACCAAGTTGCACCTGCTGCAATCAATGCGTCGGCTTTTTCTTGGGTCCGATTCCAAACATAAACCTTATAGCCTGCTTCCAAGAAACGCTCGGTAATGGCCGTCCCCATCAGACCTAGTCCGATGATCCCGACCCGTTTCTCAGGGATGTTCGCGGTTGGTAAGTCGGGCATAAGCGATTGCAGGATAGAAAATTAAGGGGTAGGTGACGAAGATTCGAGTAGCCCTTAGCTGGGTGAAATTATAGCCTAAAGACTCCCTGGCTTGGGGATGGCCCCTTTTTGAGTATTTCCCGTTGAATCATACCGCTGAGCCATGGCCCCCCCGATGTACAATGGCAGCCGATCTGTATTCCAAACACGATGCACTTGAATCGGGGAATACGGCTGAATTCAAAATAGATAGACAGGTAGTAATGATGGAGTTCCTCTCGGCCCACTGGAAACATCTGGTACTTGCCAATTACATTGTCGAGCCCAAGCTTCTCGAACCTTTCGTGCCAGCCAAAACCAAGTTGGATTTTTTCCAAGGGGCTTGCTACGTTTCGCTGGTCGCCTTTCTTTTTGATCGCACCCGGGTGCTTGGGATTCCAGTCCCATTGCACCGAAAATTCGAAGAGGTGAATCTTCGGTTTTACGTCGTACCTGATCGAGACCCAAGCCTTAGGGCCGTCACTTTCATTCGCGAAATCGTGCCAAGAATCGCGATCCCCCTGATCGCCAATACGCTGTTCAACGAAAACTACGTAGCGACTCGCATGAGCCATCGCTACGAACCGGCGCAAGGCAACGAGGCTGGAGTAGACCAAGCCGAGTATTGTTGGGGAAAACGCTTAGAGCATCGCGTGGTGGCCAAAATGGATCGGAAACTGGAACTACCCCCATCAGGATCTCTTGGGGAGTTCATCACCGAGCATTATTGGGGTTATGCCAAAGGACCTAGAAGGACCCTCGAGTATCGGGTCAAGCACCCGCAGTGGGTCAGTTGTTTAGTCGATGATTACCAGATCGATGTCGATTTCGCGAGTGTCTACGGCAAGCAATTCGGATTCCTCAAGGACACCCGGCCTGCAAACGTTCTCTATGCGTTGGGTTCCCCGGTGACGGTTTCTTTTCCCGGCAGTTTATGACCTCCTCGACCACACGGTCATGCGTTAAGTCTCTCAGGGAAGGGACGATCAGATCGGGTTGATAAGCGTATTTGCGCAAGTCCTTTAGCAAGACGCGCAATTCTTAGGCACAAGTTGCTGAATGCGAACTAGGGCTGGGGCTGCGGAATCAATCTCAGAGCATCGAAGGCGACGCCGAGGATCATCACT
>JBJTAQ010000383.1:0-1304 GCA_046090945.1 Pirellula sp. | reverse complement strand
CAGATCGCAGGTCAACGCCGCTTTGGTCGGCTTATTTCGAACTTCCACACAAATTCTCAATGATTCATCAGCATCAGATCCCCATACGAGTCCATTACCACGAAGTCGACGGTCAGGGGCGTGTGCACCATGCTCAGTACCTGAATTATTTCGAACGTGGCCGCGTCGAGATGCTTCGAGCTTCGGGGATCTCCTACCGCCAGATCGAGGAAAGCGGGATTCTGCTGGTCGTGAGCAGCATGCAAGTCCAATTCCACCTGCCAGCGATGTTCGATGACGACCTGCTACTTTGCACCAGCATCGGATATTGCCACGGAGCGCGCGTCGAACACCACTACCGTTTGGTCCGAAAACACTCCGACGCAATTGGGGAAGACTTGATCGTCACTGCCAAGAGTGAAATCGCAAGCGTCGATCGGGCTGGCAAGGTGCAGCGACTACCAGGAGTACTCCAATTGAACATCCGTCCACCTAGAAACAAAATCGATCGATGAACCCACTGAACGATTGGCTCGCTGAGCTCAGTGATCCTATGCCGCTAAGCTTTAGAAACCCTAATGATCCAGTATGCCTGTCGCAAAGCGAATCACTTCGCCAAGCTCTCAAGCAATCGAGCACGCCATCCGGAGGTGTTCTCGAAGCGTTGGCTTATTTGAGAATCGGACTCATGGAGCCTGCTCACGGAAATGTCCAAGACGCGACGCTGGGGATCGAAGCCTACGTGCATGGTGTCATCCATCGCATGGAAGGGGACTATTGGAATGCCAAATACTGGTTCGCAAGAGTCCAGGATGCACAGTTGCTAACAAGCATTGCAAAGCACATCGAGGAGTTGGGCTCTGCCCCGGGCATCTTGGCACAGGAGTGGACTGGACCGGAGAGCTTCGTGAATGCCTGCCAAGCTCGACGATCCGCACCGAACGATGCTCTAGTTGATTTGGCTTGGTTGGAATGGCAAGCACTATGGCGGATCGCCAAAGAAAAAAACCCTCGGTGATGACACCGAGGGTTTTTCATTTTGGTAATTTAGCCGTGTAGAGAACTACACAAGTTCCTTCTTGGCACCGATGAGAGTCCTGAGTCTCTCTGCAAGCAAACGGGCATCGAAAGGCTTCTTGAACGTTTCATTGATGCTGGAACGATCGAAGCTCATCGTGTTTCCGTCGTCGGGAAGCAGAGCGATTAGAACGATTTCGGAGAAGTCGGCATTCTTTCGGAGGTTCTGACAGATTTGCAGCGCTTCGAGCTTGCCGACCGAGAAGTCGACAATCATGCAATCTGGATGAAAACTTTCCGCTTGAATC
>JBJTAQ010000382.1:0-3827 GCA_046090945.1 Pirellula sp. | reverse complement strand
TCGATAGTGACTGACGATATTCGCAACATACTCCGGCGACTTGAGCCTCCCCTCAATCTTGAGCGACGACACACCCGCCCGAATCAAATCCGGGATATGCTCATAGGCAGCCAAATCCTGCGGGGACAACAAATACTTCATATCCCCTAGATCCATCGTCTTGCCATCTCGTATCAATTCGTAGTCGAGCCTACAAGCCTGAGCGCACTGTCCGCGATTCGCAGATCGCCCACCAAGCGATTCACTTGTAAGACACTGGCCACTGTAGGCCACGCAAAGTGCCCCATGCACAAACGTCTCGACCGGCATCGAAGTCGCCTGCGTGATTTTACGAATCTCATCGAGCGAACATTCACGCGCCAACACCACGCGATCGATCCCTAACGATTCGATCGCGGCGATCGTATGCGAGCATGTCATCGTCATCTGCGTGCTGGCATGCACACCAAGCTCCGGACAGATCTCTCGGATCAATCCCACAGCACCAAGGTCTTGGACCAACACCGCGTCGACCCCCGAGTGTGCGATCCATCGTACATGCTCCTCGAAAGACTCAAGCTCATCGGTAAAAATCAGCGTGTTGAGAGTCACAAAGCCCGACAGCCCTCGGCGATGCAAATGTGCCATCAACCGAGGTAAATCGTCGAGCGAAAAATTCACCGCACGCGCGCGAGCATTGAAACCGGTGGCCAAGCCAAAGTAGATCGCATCGGCACCATTCTCAACCGCCGCATGCACACATTCCCAATTTCCCGCAGGTGCCAGCAGCTCGGGCGCCGGTCTCCCCTGGGAGTTTGTATTCGTCACGGCACTCTTACCCCTTTTGCATTTCGGCCAGTAGTCTTGCGACGATCGCGTCGGCGTCGATCCCTTCGGCCTGAGCGCCAAACGTCGGCACAATTCGATGCCTGAGCACCGGAGCCGCCAAAGCTTGAATGTCCTCGGTCGTCACATGCAAGCGACCGTGGAGCAATGCTCTAGCTTTGCTGGCCACGACGATTTGCTGACAAGCTCTCGGACCAGGTCCCCACTGCACCCAAGGAGCAACCCAACGCGGCGAGGCTGGCTCTTTAGGGCGTAGCGACCGGACCAAATCCAGCACATACTGCTTGACATGCTCAGGCAACGGTACGACTCGAACAATACGCTGGTAATCGATAATCTCTTGTCCAGTAATTACCGGTTGAATCGAACCCGAAAAACTTCCCGTCGTTCGCTCGCTGATCTCTCCCTCCTGCTCACGGCTTGGATAATCGACTAGAGTTTGGAACAGAAATCGATCCCGTTGGGCTTCCGGAAGCGGATAAGTCCCCTCTTGTTCAATCGGGTTCTGGGTCGCTAAAACGAAGAAAGGTTCGGAGAGCTTGTACGTCTTGCCACCAATAGTGACCGCATGCTCCTGCATGGCCTCCAGCAAAGCAGCTTGGGTCTTCGGCGGCGTTCGGTTGATTTCATCGGCAAGCAGGATTTGGGTGAACACAGGACCTTTGACAAAGCTCAGTTGACGTGCGCCGGATTCCGATTGCTGAATGATGTCTGTACCGGTGATATCCGCTGGCATCAGATCCGGTGTGAATTGAATACGATGAAAATCCAAATCCATCGCTTGAGCAAGCGAACGGACCATGAGCGTTTTAGCCAGCCCCGGTACTCCTTCGAGCAGGCAATGGCCGCCAGCCAACATCGCGATGAGCAACTGCTCAATCGTTGCGTCTTGACCAACAATCACCTGCGAAACCTGCTCTTTGATTTTGGCAAAGGAATCTCTGAGCGATTTTGCGCGTGCTAGTTCTTCAGTCGATGGAGGTGGTACCGTGCTCATGATCATGCAGCTTGGGGTTAGGCTAAGGCGGGGCTAAGTTGGGCTCGAGACTTGTGACAGTGTACTCGAACGACCGACGAACCTGTTGTTTTTATCACCGGAAAAATCATCGTCCAGGACGGACCAGCCCGGGTTGAACATCCAATTCCAGCGAATCGAATTGGCCTAGGCGGATTTTTTCCCAGGCCAAGGCTCCCATGGCTGCGTTGTCCGTGCACCACTGCGGCTTGGCAATCACCAACTCAATTCGCCGCCTGGAGCAGGCCTCCTTGAGTTGCTCTCGAAAACAAAGGTTGGCAGCAACTCCTCCACCGACACAAAGACGCCTTAAGTTTGTCTTCTTCAAGGCCGCCAGAGCTTTTGCAACCAAGCAATCGACGACCGCTTGCTGAAATCCAGCCGCGATATCGGCCCGTTGCTTGTCATCTAAAACCAACCCGTTCGAAGCAGGGTCTCCAGTTCCCGCAATACGGTAGCGAACAGCAGTCTTGAGCCCTGAGAAACTAAAGTCAAGTCGATCAGGGGAATCGACCAGGGGCCTTGGGAATCGAATCGCTTGGGGATCCCCGGCAGCAGCGAGCTTGGATAACGCTGGCCCTCCAGGGAACGGCAAGCCCAGCATGACGGCGACTTTATCAAAGGCCTCTCCGGCCGCATCGTCGATGGTCCCACCTAAATAATCCCAACCCAGTGGATGCTCGCAACGGTAAAGGGAAGTATGACCGCCGCTAACGATAAAGCCGACGCAAGGATAGATCGATTGCTCAGACCCCAAGCCGCAGGCATAGATGTGGGCCTGGATGTGGTTGATCCCAACCAGCGGTTTATTCCAAGCCAGCGCAAAAGCTTTGGCCGCCGAGAGTCCAACGATCAGAGATCCTGGCAGGCCCGGATAATTCGCTACCGCGATGGCTCGAAACTCCTTCGGATGGATCCCCGATTGGCAAATCGCCGTATCGATCACCGGCAGAATCCGCTCCAAGTGAGCACGGGCTGCGATTTCAGGAACGACTCCTGCGAACTTTTCATGGAACGCTTCTTGGGTTGCGACGCATTCCGAAAGAACGTTACCCGATGAATCGATCACCGCTGCAGCGGTTTCATCGCAAGTCGACTCGATGGCCAGCAAGTATTCTATTTGCATGGCATCTCACTCAAGATCAAAGCTGCGTCCAAGCCGCATTTTTAGAAGATTTTTGATCCTAGGCCAATCGGCAGGAACCTCTTCTAAAGCCAGAGGATGCGCGATCGGAATCGCATAAGCAACTCGTTGCACCGAAGTATCGTCCATCAACAGGAAAGCTTCAAGCCACTCTTCGAGAAACTCGAAATCAAAGAGCATGACTTCAGCTTCCCTCGCCCCATTCTGCACCACCGCATCGCAGCCTTGAGGAAGCAGAAATCGTATCAGCTTCGAGGACTGCTCCAGACGCATTCGTCGAATGATATCTAGCGAACGTAGCTGGCCGGATCGACTCATCCCAACAAATCGGTCGGCAATCAGCGACTGGGTCAGAGTGTTCCTGCCTCGGACCAGCGCAATGGTGGCTAAATCGGCAATCGACGCCTCATCGCGATCGACCAGGTTCAGCAACAACTCCTCGTAACCTCGAATCGGATGCCTGGAGACCAATTCCAAGGCGGTGACGGCTAATTTCCCTGCCGTAGGCTCCTCCCAAGACTCGATTCCCTCGCGAATCCATCGGTTGGCCAAGCCGCGTTCCCATAGACTCTCCAAAGCGATCGCGTAGTCAGTGGCTGTTCCATCCTCGAAATCCATTTCAAGCGATCTTGGCTCCCTCTGGAGGCCATCAGCTCGCTTCTCCATGATATCGATCGGAACACGAAAAAAGATTTTCGAGGATGCTTTGAGGGTTTTGATATCCTTCAAGAATGGGGCGAAACTCGATGCCCGAGCGACCGAAATGGCTTCGGCAAGCTTCCCTGCGCAGCGGCAGACGCGATCGGTGATCTTGCGCCCTTCGGAAAGCTCCCTTGCTCTAGC
>JBJTAQ010000381.1:0-4645 GCA_046090945.1 Pirellula sp. | reverse complement strand
TGGGCCACATCGGTGTTGCTCGGGAGGCTGCAGTTCTTTTTGACTGTCGGCTGACGATCCCAGAAATTCAGTTGAGCACCTCGAAGACGGCGGTTCAGGAAGTTTTGCAGGTCCACAATCGCTTCCCTGAGGCTTGTCCTCGCTACACCGCGAGGGTGATTCGAGGCGTGAAAATCGGGCCAAGTCCCGAATGGTTTGCCAAGCGACTTCGGAGCATCGGGATACGTCCGATCAACAACGTCGTCGACGTGACCAACTACGTGATGATGGAATGCGGGCAACCGCTTCATGCATTCGACCTTGCGCGGATCGGTTCGCATCAAATCATCATCCGACCTGCGGGTGATAAAGAGAGTTTCCAAGCGATTGATCACCGGGCCTATACCCTTGATTCCCAGATGGTCGTTATCGCCGACGCACTGCACCCTCTGGCGCTCGGAGGGGTCATGGGTGGATTGGACAGCGAGGTCACCGAGTCAACGGTTGATCTGCTGATCGAAGCAGCTTCGTTTGTACCGATGTCGATCCGAAGAACCGCGCGGAAACTGAAATTGCACTCCCCTTCATCGCACCGTTTCGAAAGGCATATTGATCCGAACGGACTGAATTGGGCGTCGCTGCGGTGCTGCCAGTTGATCCTGCAGTTTGCAGGTGGCGAGTTGCTCGATGGAGTGATTGACACGCATGGTGAACCTAAGCCACTCTCTGAGATCTCGCTTAGACGCAGTCGAGTGGCTCAGGTTTTAGGGATCGAGGTCCCATGGGGACAGTGTGGTCAAATCCTCACACGGCTCGGCTGTGTCGTCGAGCAAAGTTCGGAGACTCTCAAAGCCATTGCCCCGTCGTTTCGGCAGGATTTGACTCGCGAAGCTGATTTGATTGAAGAGATTGCGCGTGTCTATGGATACGAGGCGATTCCGGAGGATGCGAGTGTTCCGATGGTCGCCTCGTCGCGTCGCCCCAAAGATACGATGATGCAAACGGTTCGCTCGATCGCCTGCGGCGCAGGTTTTAGCGAAACGCTCAACCCAAGTTTGATTGGCAAGAGTCCCATCGAGCGCTTATCGCCTTGGACTAGCCAGGAACCGCTCAGCACCTTTATGCCATTGCTTGAGGGGGCCAGCAATCTGCGTCGATCGCTTATACCGAGTCTGATTGCAGCTCGTTTGCACAACCAGTCCCAGTCCAACCGCGATGTGCGTTTGTTTGAAACCGCTAATGTCTACCTGCCTCAGGGAGTCGATTTGCCCAAAGAGCAATTCCATTTGGGCTGCATTGCAGAGGACGAGCCTCGAGTGTTGCGGGGCGTGTATGAAGAGATCATTCAGAGGGTTTGGGGGCCCGAGGGCCCGGCTCTTGAAGAGCGGCTGATCGATTTTGATTTCATCGAGAAGGGGACCGCAGTGGCTTGGTTCCAACAAGGTCAGATGCTTTGTTGGGTTGGGTCCTTGAGCAAGTCGTTATCGCAGGCCAGCAAGATCGATGGCCCGGTGGCAATCGGTGAAATGGATCTAGATCTACTGCTCGGCTCGGCGCGAAGCGTACCGAAGCTCAAAGCCTTGAGCCCTTATCCAGCAATCCATCGGGATCTGAATTTCATCGTCGATGAGAAGATCCATTGGAGCCAAGTGCGGTCCACGATAGAGACGGCCGCGGGCCAGTTGTGCAAAGAGATCCTCTTTCAAGAGATCTATCGAGACACCAAGCGGGATGGGGATGGCAAGAAGAGAGTCCTCCTGAGCTTGGTCCTTCAAAGCGATAGTGAGACTCTCAAGGGGGATCAAGCCGATTCGGTGGTTTCGGCTGTGATTGCTGCTTGTCAAACGCAGCACGGTGCCAAGCTTTTAAGTTAGGGTTTGACGATCACCTTCATCGCCCCTTTTTCACCGGCGTACAGACGATCAAACCAATGGGGGGTTTTTTCCAGATCGGTCGTTGCCGTGATCAGCGGTGCGACTTGGATCGCTCCCGAAGCGAGCAGTTCAATGCACTGGGGGATCTCGCCATTGGACGCGCACGATCCGAAGACCGAAAGCTCGCGAGTGACGATCGTTTGCAGTGGGAGTTCGACCGTTGGGGTGAGGTTTCCAACCAGGGTGATCGAGCCCCCTCGGCGGACAACTTGGAAGCAGGTGCTAACAGGTTTATTCGCCCCGACAACTTCCATGGCTGCATCCGCACCCCGTCCTTCGGTCCATTCCAGGATGAGGCTTACTGGGTCTTGCGTTTTGGCGTTGATCGAGTGGGTGGCACCGAGCTTCCTTGCCAGTTGCAGTTTTTCGTCTTCGAGGTCGACGGCGATGATCTTGGAAAAGCCGGCGATCTTGAGCGTTTGGATGCAAAGTAGTCCGATCATTCCCGAGCCTACCACGACGACCGAACCGCCCAAAGCACGCGGTGTTCGGTTGGTTGCATGCACGGCGATCGAGACCGCTTCGATCATCGCAGCGTGTTCGAACGAAAGAGAATCTGGGATATGGTAGGCGATATTTTGGGGGACGGTTACGTACTCGGCAAATGCACCTTGGCGTCGGAATTCTTTGCAGCTGACCCCTAAGACTTGGCGGTTTTCGCAGAGGTTGATAGAGCCTTTACGGCAGAAGTGGCATTTGCCGCATGAAACGGTCGAGTCGAAGGTAACACGATTCCCTGGCTTGAAATCCCGGACATTTTCTCCGACAGCATGAACGACCCCGGCGGCTTCGTGGCCCATGACCAGTGGGGGGATTCGGCGCCCTGAACTGCCATCAAAGCCATGGATATCGCTACCACAGATTCCACAGGCCTTGACCTTTACCAGCAAATCATCCGGCCCGCAGGTCGGTACGGGCATTTCGACGACCTGGAGTTTCTTCACTTCGGACAGCAGCAGAGCCTTCACAATTTCGTCGCCTTTCGATCCATTATCGAGTGTTTTTTGGGGAGAGTGGACTATAAAAAAACAAGCTTGTCGGCTAGTCTTATTCCGAGGGGTTCGCGGGTTTTCCAAATCATGGAACGCGATCCGCGTCATTGTAATCAATTGGTGGAAGGAAACCATGCAAGCCATGCTTTTGAATCGCATTCAAAACCGCTTGATCCGTGCCAGCCTGCTCGGAGCCGCGGCTGCATTTATTGGATCAATCGCCCCGTTGTCCAGCTATGCCCAAGAGGCCCCGAAAGTCATCGTTCCGAGTCCAGCCGCACCGCAGGGAGACACAGGTTTGAAAGACCCAAAGAGTTACGCATTAGGTTTCCAAATCGGCAAGGATATGGCATCGGCTGGCTTGGGAGCTGAGGATTTTGAACTGAAGGAATTCCTGGACGGTTTTAGCGAAGGCTTGGCTGGCAAAGGTAAACTCTCCGGCGAACAGCTTCGTCAGGCAATGATGGATTTGCAGGGCAAGGTCCAAGCCAAGATGATCGATAAGAGCCGTAAGAATCTCGAGAAAGCAAACGAGTTCCTCAAGGGAAACAAGGACAAGGAAGGGGTTCAAACAACCAAGTCTGGCTTGCAATACCTTTCGCTCCAAGCTGGCAAAGGCAAGACTCCCACGCTCACCAGCACGGTCAAGGTTCACTACGAGGGTAAATTGCTCAGCGGAAAGGTCTTCGACAGCTCGATCGCTCGAGGCGAGCCGATCGAGTTCCAAGTCAATGGCGTGATTCCAGGCTGGACCGAAGCGCTGCAGAGAATGAAGGTGGGTGACAAGTGGAAACTGTTTATTCCACCAGGATTAGCTTATGGAGAAGGCGGATCTCCTCCGGATATCGGTCCAAACGAGCTATTGGTATTTGAAGTCGAGTTGCTTGACGTCAAGTGATTTTAGTCCATGAGTCATCAAGCCGAATCGTCGCAATTGCTTGATTGCGCAAGGACATTGAGTGGGAGCAGGCATGGGTATCTGCTTGCTCATTGGGACTCTCTGACCGATGTCCAAAAGCTCCGGCTAGCTCGACAGGTTTCCGAAATCGACTTTGAGGGGATCGAACGCGAGCTAGGCTCTCAGGGTCGATCCTGCGATGCTGGTTCACTAGCCGAATCGGCCGAACCCCCCGATGCGGTTCGGCTTGCGGATATCACCCAAGAGGTGCGCGACCAGGCACTTTCGGAGGGTGGCCGAGCCATCCGTGATGGAGAGGTTGCAATGGTCCTCGTGGCCGGGGGGCAAGGTACCCGTTTGGGATTTGAACAGCCCAAGGGGATGTACCCGATAGGACCGGTCTCGGGTCGCACTCTTTTTCAGATGCATGTCGATTCACTGCGGGGAGCGATGCGGCGTTATGGGGCTCGCATTGAATTTCTGGTGATGACCGGACCATCGACCGATGAGCCCACGCGTCGGTATTTTGCTGAGAATTCGAATCTTGGTTTAAACGACCAGGAGTTGATGATCTTCGAGCAAGGAACGATGCCTGCGATTGACGCAGATTCCGGGAGAATCCTGATGGACTCTCCATCAAGCATAGCGCTGAGTCCTGATGGTCATGGTGGAATCGTCCGCGCACTGTCTAAAACAGGATGGCTCGAACGGGCGTTGAATCGAGGTGTTCGGCATTTGTTTTATGCACAGGTCGACAACCCGCTGGTTCGCGCCTGCGACCCGTTGCTCATCGGATTGCATCGGCTCGGACATTCCCAAGCGACCACGCAGGTGGTGCAGAA
>JBJTAQ010000380.1:0-1219 GCA_046090945.1 Pirellula sp. | reverse complement strand
GGGCACACCGCTGGCGGAACCGTCGGATTAGTCTATGCCTACCTGGGTCCGAACACCAGCACACTCAATCTATCAACGCAGAATTATGCAGATGTGTCCAAATGGGCACAGGTACCCAAGTCGACCCTGTATTCCCGCGAAAATATCCCCGGTGCAATTATCCCCGCAGATGGCACGTACTCACCTGCTGCCAACTGGCGGTACGGGTTCTCGGTCGGCATGAAAACGGCGACCAGAACTACCACGACGTACGGAACCTCTTCCTGGCTCGGTATCGATGCCCTGGCTGCTGATCCTGCGAACATTCGCTCACAGTCCACAGAGGTACTATCCCAACCCGTTCTATCCGATGCAGGAACCTATTTTTTCAACTCTGGGAATTACCTGGGTAATTACACATACGGATACAAAGAAGTCACTAACGAACTCAACCAATCGCTGGTTAGAAAGTGGGAAACGAAAACCTGGTACGGCAAGAGGACAAATTATCAAACATGGGTCGTGGAGGAAAAAGCGGACAATATCGGTACTCACTCCTTCCGGGCAGATCGGCCGATTACGATCGACTTCATCGGTGAAACCGAAGCCGATATCACCGTGAATTCAAACTTGGGAGGGCGAATTCTTATCGAAGGCCCAATCCGAAACACCACCGGTACAACGACCCTTGTTACCAATGCAAGCATCGTACAAACCAACAAGGGTGAAAGTATCCAAGGCCGTCGAGTCGTTCTGACCGCCGGACCCGACTCCAACGATACAATCACGGATGCTCGAGTCAATCTCTCCGAAACAGGGGCTTTCAGCCTCTTGGCAACCGCCGGTGGTAACATCTCGATCACCGAAACGCTCGGGGTTATGGCCGTCGATAAAGTCATCTCTACCTACGGTGATACTAGCCTTATTGCCCAAGATGGAATTACCATCGCAAGCGGTACGAGCCAGTCGCCAGCAGTCCAAGGCCAGAGCATATCCCTCGATGGTGGCGTAGGAAGTATTGGCGCAAGCAATGGCTTCCTTCCAATCAACACCGGTACTGCTATTACGAGCAAACTGTCCGTGAACAACACAGGCGACATTTTCCTAAGAGAGACGTCCGGGAACCTTCGAATCGATCAAGTCATCTCGACGCAGGGAAATGTATCGTTGACGGTTGCAAATGGCGGATTGCTTGATGGAAACGCGACTGCACGTCGCGACGATCGAGCTTATCAAGCAC
>JBJTAQ010000379.1:0-1136 GCA_046090945.1 Pirellula sp. | reverse complement strand
GGGAGCAGTTGCTTAGGGAAGAGGGTAAAAACGCTAATAGCTATTACTAACTACATACGACGATGGCGATTCAGCCGAAGTTGCTACAATTCCGCTTTGAGTGGCTTCCAATATTCCGCATCGGCTAACCTCTGTACGTATTCCTCTTCCCTAAGCAACTGCTCCCCGCTGTTTTGAAAGGAATGGGTCTCGCGGTTGGTTAACCGCTGTGCTGGATGTTGTGACGCGGAGCACGGCTGTTTTGCCGGAGTTGATGTCAATGAATTTTCAACTTAAATGGATGCTACAAAACCCTCGGACTTTTCCAATGACTGCTTTCAATTAAGATAACGCCATCCTTCAATCGATTACCTCCGCTCAGCTTTTCCTATGCAATCCTTTTGGTCTATTTGTCGCTGGCTATCAGCAATAATCATGATCGCTTCAGGCGTTTCAGGGTTAAGGCGTGTTGTATTCGGTTCATGGATAGGTCCCGAAACCATTTTCCGATTCTTAATTTCAATTGCCTCAATTGCGATCGGCGTGCTGCTTATCAAATACCGAGGTAGTTCTAAGGGTATTGGCCAGTGGCGATGGGTCCTTGGGTTCACCGGCTTAATCTCGCTACCTAGCCTGATAATCTGCTTAATGCTACTTTCACCTCCCGGAGGTGGACCTGGGTTCGGTGGAGCCTACGCGGCAGGGGCCGTAGGCCAAGCACTAGTACTATCCCTCTACGCATCACCAATTCCAGCCTTCGTTGGCTTCTTGCTCGGTTTGATAATCGACAACACCCAAAAACGCAGGCACAAGATCGACGACTCCGAGTTCACCCAAGACGAATAAAACGCGATTTGGTTTGCAACCCATCGATTGCTGTTGCTGAGTATGCACCCTATCGACCCTGCCAGTCGAGGTACCTCCCCGACTGCAACCCTCCTCAAACTCACGCGAGAGACTCGCGCTTTGAAACCCTCAAAAACGCATGGAAAATGAGGTTTTCGAGTTCGCTAGCCCAAGTGGCTTTAAAGTCACCTCGAACGTCAATGTCCATTTTGAGTCGCGACCCGTCTGGTGTAGACGGATTGGGTTGTAAAACAATTCGATGTATTTGAAGACCGACCTTTCGGCCTCTTCGAGGTCACGATAGGTTTGGT
>JBJTAQ010000378.1:0-4563 GCA_046090945.1 Pirellula sp. | reverse complement strand
CAGTCGCGGACCGATAACATTCCCGATTCGCCGGCGACCAAAGAAGGGGTTCGTCGTGTCGATGTCCTCGAACAGGGGGTTCTCACCGTACAGCAACAGATCGAAGAAACCCACGGGGATTGGCATGCCGTCGGTCGCAGGGCGGCCGAAGTGCAGTCCGATTTGGCGATTGTTTCAAAGAAGCTAAGCGAGGAGCTCAAGGCGGGTAATGACGCGCTGCAAGAATTTCAGGTGGCCTCCGAATCGGTCTACAACGCCGAGCACTGGACCGGACCCTGGGGCCTGCGGATCGATGGCTCCCCAGGAGTCAGAGAGTTGGAATCGGCCAGGTCTCAAATGCAAGTCGGCAATTACGCAGCCGTACTCGAACTTTCACGCAAAGCGCATCAATTGGCTCAGGTCGCAATCCAGCGGGCTGAGCGCGAGGTCCAAAAGCGTCGCATGGAAGAACAGCAGCGCGCCGAACGCTTGCGCAGAGAACGCATGGCTGCAGAGGCTGCTCGCACCGGTACCATCATTTTCGGAGGAGGGAACTCCTCCCGAGGAGGTGGCTCAATCTTTGGGTCGGGTGGCGGCTTTGGCGGTGGCGGCGGCAGTTTCGGCGGGGGAGGTAGCTTCGGCGGGGGAGGCGGCGGGGGCGTCTCGAACAACAACTCCGGTTTCGGTCGATCCGGCTGGTAGTGCGTTGTCCAGAAACAATTGCTTTGCGCCTTCTCAAGCTAAAGCTTACGTTCGCCGACTGGCCATGGACTGGGCAACTCCGGTGTAAATCGATGAATCGTGCCGGAGAGTCCAGGAACTGCCTCTACAGTTGGTTCGAAAATCGATTTCCAAGCATCCACACCCTGTGGCACGTTCGTATCGATCGTGCGCTCGATCGATGGTAGTACGTTTGCGCGGTCACTTAGACTCCCTTGCCGGGAACTTTCATTCCAGGCTACCCAAGAAAAAATGCCGGCGGAGTTCTTGCGATTCGGGGTTCGAATTCGCCGTGAAACCAGATAGTCCATCCCCTCTTCAAATACGCACTGGCTATCCTGCCAACTCACGCTTTGATGAAAGGCGTCGTTGAGGGCATCGATGGAATTGAACTCCGATGCCATCATGGGAGTCATCCACAGGGTTGCTGCATGCTTGCTGTCCAAAACGCATTGAAAGAAGTTTACCGTAACGGGTTGAATGGGGATTCGACTCAAGAGCAAATCGAGCACACCATCGGTCAGCAGCGAGGATCGCTCGATGGTGAACTCTGCAGATCGCGTTGGCTTTAGGTTGGCACCGGGATAAATCACTCCTATTCCAATCTTGCTTTGAATCAGGCTCTGGTCGACCCGACAACTGGAGTCCAAAGCGAACCAGCCGATACCGACATCCCCACCTTCAATCCAAGTTTGTCGTATTTCAAGATCGCCTCCTGCTCCCAGACAGATTCCGCCTCCTTGACGATGGATCTCGCAGTTGTCCACTCGGAGTCTCTTGCCTTGACCTGTATAGATTCCCGCGATGAATTTCCCATCTTCAAACCAGGGCATATCGGCAGTCGATTGGCATTCGATTCGGAGTCCTTTCAAGCTCAGATCCGAATCGCTCCGAAGTAAACCGTTACTCGGGTCCTTGCTGGTGTCTCGAAATCGAAGTGTGGGTCGTGTCTCCGGGGCCGCCTCGAACTGGATCCTCTTGTCGATGATATGGATCCTTCCGGTCTCCAAATCGCTTGCGATGACGATGGTCTCTCCATCGACCGAGCTAGCGATCGCATCTTCGAGCCGCTCGAACGACTTGCCATCCGATAGGGTGCGAATCGCAGGGCTCGGAACAGCAACCCCCGATGTGAGCGAGGGAATCGGTCGCGGGCTCAGTGGATCTGAATCGCGATAGCTCCACCAAAGTCCACCGATGGCTGAGACAACTCCGATGGCAATACCAGTACTTGCCAACCGATATCCGTATCGCCAGAAACGAGACTCCGGACGCTGGAAATTCGGGTTTCGGATCGCATCGACCACTTCGTCGATGTTCTTAGGACGACGCGCAGGGTCCTTTTCCAGCAGTCGATCGACGATCCGGGCGTACCAAGCTGGGATCGAGACAGAGAGGGAGTCCAAGGGTAGATGCGGTCGACTTCGGATGGCATTCATCACCGCATAGGGATCGTCGCCTTCAAACGGGGCACGACCGGCTGCCATCGTGTACATCAAAGTGCCGAGGCTGAACAAGTCTGAGCGGTGGTCAACCGATTTGCCCTCGGTCTGTTCGGGTGCCATGTAGGCCGGCGTACCAGCAACCACTCCGTCGATGGTCATATTCAGGTCGCCGACCCGTTTGGCGAGCCCAAAGTCACACAGGCGTGCAATCCCTGTAGCATGTTCGATCAGAACATTGTCGGGTTTCAAATCTCTGTGAACGATCCCTGCCGCATGCGCAGCGGCCAAGCCTTGAGCGATCTGCAGCGATAGCGCAGCGCACCGCTCGAAATCGATCGGCCCATCCCGGGCAATTGTGGCTTGCAAAGACTCTCCATCGACGAATTGCTGGATCAAGCATGGGAAATCCCCGATTTGCTGAGTCCCGTAGATTGCAAGTACATTCGGGTGAGAAAGCGAGGCAATCGCCTGGGCTTCTCGTTTGAGCCGTTCCCTAGCCTTGGGATCTTTGAGGAAATGCGAGTGCAGTTGTTTGATTGCGACTCGACGCCCTAGCGACTCGTCGAATCCTTCGTAGACAACTCCCATGCCACCTCGTCCGATCTCGCGCACGATCTTTAGCGATTGGGTCGCATTGGCTTGATCATCAGTGTTCGACACGTCGCTCGGATGCGGTTCGGATTGATCGATCGCAAGGACTTGTTCCAAGTCTTGTTCGAGTCGGAGGATAGCCGCTTGCAGAGACGGCGATGACCGTGGCGAAGGTGCAGGAGCGCTCCCGAGGGGCCAATCGATCGCGCCGCTGAGTTGCTCGATGCGCAAGCGAATGCTTGGTTCCTGTTGAATTGCAAGCTCGACAGCTTTCAGTGTTTCGCTGCTAGCCCGGCCTTCGATGACTGCGATCAATAATTCATCATCGATAGGCGGTTTCATCGCTCATCCTCCCACAAGCGAGATTCGGTCACGACGGCTCGGATACGAGCCAGCACACGCGACCGAGCAATGTAGATAGCTCCGAGTGAGATTCCTAATGCGTTAGCCGTCGATTCAACCGACTTTCCATCCACGGTCGTTTGCCAAAACGCTTGCCAAGTCGACTCCTGGAATTCATTTCTAACTCGTTCGGCAGCCCAATGAAAAACGCGCAGCTCGTATTCGCGATCCCATTCAGAGAGAAAATCCTGCGAGGGAGCTTGCAATCGCTCTTGGATCGCGCTGGTCATGCCTGTCGTGGTTGCTTGCCGACGGACTTGTTCGCATCGCTTGCGAATGCAGTTGCGAGCCACAGTGACTAGCCAACCGCGAAACGAACCTTTGCTCGGATCGTAATCGAATCGGCTGATGGACCTTGCCACCGTGCACATCACCTCCTGAGCGACATCGGACGCATCGGCGTCTTGAAACCCGTGCTTGATCGCATACGAATAAACCAACGGCGCATACAACTTAAAGAAATCGTTCCAAGCCGATCGATCCGTGGCATCGCGGATTCGGATCAAGAGAGAATGCCGCGTTTCGAGGGAATTCATGGACGTTTGGGTATCATGCATCGGAGTCGCCACCGAGATGCACTGCAGTTGCATCGGTGGTGCGTCATCGAAGTATATCATAACACCATTGGACACGGCATTCTCGCTAGAATGGCTTTGGTAAGAATCGGCTTGGGTGCTTTAAACTGCAGTTTGCCCGCACTTGGGACACCCCAGGTATCCCCCGAAGAGTTGCCCCCTTTCAGCATTTTGACCAGATTTACCCAGAAAACACACGCGGCAGAATGCCAGCGACATCAAAAGAAAGCAAGCGAGGGATTCCCCTCAAATATCAACCTGCGAGCCATAACGTGAAAACCATTCCATCGGGTTTTCCCTGCAAAAGCCTGAGGCTAAAAGATAATAGTCCCCCAAGCAGGCCCAGTAGGATTCGAACCTACGACCTACGGATTAGAAATCCGTTGCTCTATCCAACTGAGCTATGAGCCCGAAGACGCTGAGTTGTCAATGTTTTCAATGCTTTTACTGGAGTTTAGAACCCCTGAAAAAGCATAATCGAACGTATGGTAATGTACACTTTGTTGCCAGCTAGGTAAACAGGCAACCATGTCGAGCGACGGAAATAATGCTTGCCTTAGACCCCGCCACAAGGAATACTACAGCAAACGAAATTGCGAGCTTGACTGTCTAAACGATCTTCAATATCGCTTATGCTTTTAGCAATGATTCATTGCGCGAGCCTCTTACTTGTATATCGCTGGTCTGAAAGGTCCACTCGGATGAAATTTCTATTAGGTTGCTTTCTGTCTCTGTTCACCTGCGCGGTGCTTAACGCACAAGAGAATACCGTACAAGAGAATCCCAACAACTCGAGCCTTGAGAAGGAACTCGACGCATTTCGAGAGAATCTCTACACCGCCTTCAACGAG
>JBJTAQ010000377.1:0-1489 GCA_046090945.1 Pirellula sp. | reverse complement strand
ATCTTTCCAGGAGCGGGATCTGGTAGAGGTCACTCAATTCATGGTTGACGCGGTTCAAGCTGCTTGGATGGCAGTTGTGCAGGCTGCCAACAAGAGATTGAGTGGAGCATTGGGCGAAGATGATCCCTATACCAAAATCCTCGGCAGACCCCTCAATCAGGGGGATTTTTCAACAACTCTGTTGTTGGCTGTTCACACGACAGTTATGCGTGGCGGCGATCCGATTAACCTAGTTTTCTGTTGCGGCGTTGGCGACGGCATGATCGCGGGCATTGGAAGTAAGGGGGAAACCAGTTTACTGATGACCGCCGATAGCGGCGAGCATTCGGGCGAAACCAGATTTTTGGATGAACGCGAAACTGCTCCTGAAAAGCTTAAATCGCGAGTATTTACTTTTCTCGGCCAATTGCGTGCGCTGATGTTGATGACCGATGGTGTCGCAGACGACTATTTTCCGAACACTCCTGGGATGTCCTACCTATACGGCGACCTGTTGCTAAACGGCATCATTAGCAGCAAAATCCCTGTAAACCAAGAAGAGGAGAAAGCTGCACTCGCTTTGGAAAAAGTAACGGAAGAATCGTACATGACTCGTTCAGAGCAAACGGTCATTCGTTCCATAAAGTCCATCGCCGAGCAGCTTGGCAAGACACCTACGGAAATCTGGAGCAACTCCGAACTATTGGGGTACTTTGCGAAGGGTGACCCCATCTGTCAATCTCCGGATCCTTCGGAACGCCTGCGGTTATGGTTGGACAATTACCAAGTTCGTGGGTCCTTCGACGATCGCACACTTGTTGCTATGTATCACTAGGGAATCCATGAAATTAGAAAAAGCCACATTGAAGAATGGAGCAACCATCGATTTCGTTCCCGAGATGATTGGTGATGGAGCGATGAAGGAGGTTTATTTTACTCCGGATCGTAAATCGGTTGTTTGTTTTTACAAGGATGCCACCGCCGGCTCAGATCCGCTTCGCGCACAACGCTTGGAGAACATTCTTGGCAAGTATAACCCAACCATCTTGCGACCCCAAGGCGGCGCGGCGGCAAATGAACTGGAGGCCAAGTATTTCCGTGATCTTTTCTGCTGGCCTTCTGCCATCGTAACACACCCAAGGTTCGGATTAGTAACCCCGACGTATCCAGAGAATTTCTTCTTTGCCTCCGGCCCTGACTTCATCAAGGGTAAGGAGAAAAACGGGATGCGGTTCATCGGAAAGAAGAATCGCGCCTTGCTTGAAAAGTTCGCTCCATCAGAGCTTGGTACATGGATCAACTATTCTTCTTTTTGCATACAGATGGCTAGAGCCGTGGCGAGGCTACACAATGCAGGGCTGGCACATAGTGACTTGAGTCCTAACAATGTATTGGTTGATCCAACCCAAGGCCGCGCGATCGTCATCGACATTGAGTCACTGGTAGTTCCGCAACTTTTTCCGCCGGATGTGGCCGGTACCAAAGGGTATATAGCACCAGAAGTTCTCTC
>JBJTAQ010000376.1:0-2682 GCA_046090945.1 Pirellula sp. | reverse complement strand
GTAGCCAATGGCGATCTGATCGTCGACACCTTAGGAGACTTGATTGCAAATCGAGCGGTGACATTGACGAACGCTGACGAAAATGACATCACTTTGCGTGCCGGTGGCAACATGCAACTTGTCATGGTAAAGGCAGGTGATTTCGCTGAAACAGCCTCCCAAGCGTTTGCCATTCGACTTGGGTATCTGAATGCTCTGCTGAGGAGTTCCGGATACTTGTCAATCAACCAGCTTGACCTTACCGAATCCGATTATCAGGCGCTTGACCGTAGCACCGCACGGGGATCCCTGTTGGCTTGGATGCAACAGCAATCCTTGGTCGATGCTGAAGCCCAGGTAGATCGGATCCTGAATTTAACGCAACCGATCTATTCGCTGGGTGACATTAGCCTAGAAAGCGGTGGAGCAATCACTGGCCCAATTGGTAGTGTATCCCTTGTGGGGGATAATCTTATGGCAACCAGCAACAGTGGCTTGAAACTTCGAGTGGCGTTGAATTCGATCGCTTCAGTACGAAATCAGTCCGGTTCGTTAGAGTTGGTTGATGTTGCAGGTGTCGGTGAAGCTGGTGGCGGATTGAATGTTGGTAGCTTGACGGACGCTACCAGCGGTATTTTCAATGTTTCGGGGCCGATCTCGATCGAGACATCTGGTTCGTTGGATGCGATCCGTATTCGAGCTACCGGTACAACGGGCAGTTTGACCTTGAACGTGGGTGGAACGCTGGTTCCAACATCGGAAGTGTATGCACAAGGTTCGTACGATTGGACATTTGATGAGATCTCCGTAGCTGGCAATATGCTGAATTTGAGCACCAACGACTCGATTCGTATTACGTCCGGAGCTTCGCTGGTTCTTGCTGGCACTCTCGAGGCTGGAAAAGACATAGAGCTTGTTTCGAAGAAGGGAGACGTGAGGGTTGTCGGTACAATCCGGGGCAAGGGTACCGATGCCTTGGACTCTTTGGCGATCAGTGCTTTCGGCAACATGATGGAATCTGGGCCTTTTAAAGGCATGTACCGATTCCAGTCATTGCCCAACCGGATCACCTACTATTCAAACACTCCAGTGATCCGTGCAACAAGCTATGTCGTAGACGGAAATAACATTCCGTTGACCGACCTGATGTTGCGAGATCTTGTTCCATACACCATGGTTAATTCCACCATCATCAAGGATTCGCAAAGCGGTATGGACATCTATCGCGATCCGCAAACAGGAGGTATTTACTACTACAGTCAAACGAGTTCGGGCAATCCAGGTTCCCAATTAGGTAACTCTCTGACCGGTTCGTTCCTGCAGTGGCGTGAAAACGGTCTGTATATGTTCTCGGGCTATAACCTGCTCGCGGCAACCACTCCTGGTGTTGATGCACTCCAACGATTCTATTCCACGACCGGGGATCCGACTCAAGGTATTTTGTACATGGCCGATGCCTTGACGACGATCGATCAAAGTAGCGTTGTCTCCCTGCAGCCTTACTACGTTCCACTGAGTGATACCGATATTCGAGGAAGGCTCGTTCCATTAACGATGAGCGATTCGAGTAACGGACAAGGTTCAGGAACGTCGATCAGCTTGGAGCAGGCAGCCATCAGCGTTCAGAACACGCTGAAGCTGCTCTCCTACGGCCAAGTTTCAGTTCCAGATATTAACGTGCCCGGCACGATCGATATCACCACGGCGGACGATCTGGTCTGGGGCAACTGGCGTGCTGCAAACATCCGGGGTGCAACTCAAGGGTTCGTGGATGGTACAGGAGGTTATCATCCTGGCCATTTGACGATATCAAAGACGATCAGCAATCCCAGTGGCGGTGCGGCGCAGTCGGTGGACTTTAATGCCCATGGAAATCTGATTCTTGATGCTGTGATTCAATCAGCCAGCGGACTAGGTCTCAAAGCAGGTATGGAGGTCCTAGGTAGACCTGCTTCGATTAATGTATCCGGTGCCAATGGGTTCATTGATTTCTCCAATGGTAAGGATCTGGTTATCAACGGGCCGCTTACCTCAACGGGCCCGATTACCCTCAGTTCGCTTGGAGAGGTAGGGCCTGATGGAATTCGAACTGGGGGATCTGTAAAGAGTAGTAGCAATATTACATCCACCAACGGTCCTGTAACGGTGGAATCCACGGATACAGATAGCGTTCTAAGTGGTTCGATTTCTGGGACGGGTTTCGACAAGAAGGGTTCTGGAACCCTGACGATTACAGGCTCGCTTTCGGGCGTACCCAAGGTGCAAATCAATGACGGAAAACTGGTGCTCAATGGAACGGCAAACGCCGTAGATGTTGGCCCTGGATCTAAGCTGGGTGGAACTGGAACTTTAAACGGTACCCTTTCTGTGAATTCCGGGGCGACCCTGTCGCCTGGTACATCGCCTGGAATTATGACAGTGAACGGGGATGTGAACTTCCAGTCAAACGCTCAAAATGGATCCGCTGTACTGGAGGTCGAACTCAATGGTACGGTCCCAGGTACCGATTACGATCAAATCGTGGTGATGGGTGCGAATCGAACTGTAACGCTGACTGGTACAGAGCTTGTGGTTATCGAGGGTGCGAATATAGCTGTAGGTACACGCTATACCATCATCAAGAACGTCGATGCCACCTCGCGTGTGGTTGGTACTTTCACTAATGCACCCGAGGATGGAGGTATCGTTTCGTTTGGATCAGTA
>JBJTAQ010000375.1:0-3747 GCA_046090945.1 Pirellula sp. | reverse complement strand
GGGCAAAACACCCGATGGAATCCTTGCAGACCTAACCATCGCCCTGCAGATGGATCAAGAAGTTCCCCTGGAAGACTTGTTCGACTCCCGCACGTTGCTTACGATCCAAGAACTTGCAAACCTACCGTCGCTTCCGGATCGCCCACCGACGATGCTCTTGGTCTTTTCCGGACTCTGGGAATTCGTCCAAGCTTGGGTTAGCAAGAAACGAAACTAATCATGTCCGCAGATCAAAACCGCAGCGATTTGCTCCCAACTTGTACTCAGTAAAACGGTACTCGTACTCGAAAGAATTCTGATGACCGAGCAACCCGTCGAAATCGATCCCGCCATTGAGAATTCCTCAAAAGACTCCGAGCGCGATCACTTGCTCGACTGGACCATCGAACAACTTGCAAATTGGCTTCTCGAGCGGGGCATTCCCAAGTTTCGAGCTGCGCAGATACTTCGATGGGTATATCAGCGACGGGCCAAGAGATTCGACGAAATGACCGATCTGCCCAAGGATTTGCGATTGCTGCTCGACGGTCATTTCGATTTGTTCCGGTCGACCACCGCCGCGCATCAGCAGGCTGCCGACGGGACCGAGAAACTCCTTTTGCAACTTGCCGATGGTGGGCGTATCGAATGCGTCCTTTTGAGAGATGGCCCCAGACGCTCGATTTGTGTGAGCAGCCAAGTAGGCTGTGCGATGGGATGTGTGTTTTGCGCTAGTGGACTCGATGGCGTCGAACGGAATCTATCACGTGGGGAAATCCTCGAGCAAATGCTCAAGCTGCAGCATCTGCTCGAAGCTGACGAGCGACTCAGCCACATCGTCATGATGGGGATGGGTGAACCGCTTGCGAATCTTCCTCGTGTGCTCTCGGCATTGACGGTAGCCAAGGACTCCGAATTAGGCTTGGGGATCAGCCCCCGTCGGATCACGATCAGCACCGTCGGATTACCTCCAGCGATCGACAAGTTGGCCGATGCCGATGCACCTTATCACCTTGCGATCAGCTTGCACGCGCCGAACGATCCGCTGCGAAACCGACTTGTGCCAGTCAATCAAACCATCGGCATCGAGTCGATCCTCCAGGCGGCAGACCGTTACTTTGCTAAAACCAAGCGACGATTGACGTTCGAGTATGTTTTGCTCGGCGGATTGAACGACTCGGTCCAGTGCGCCAGGGAATTAGTTCAACTGCTCCGACATAGGACCGCGATGCTCAACGTGATCCCCTACAACCCGGTCCCAGGTTTGCCTTACGAAACACCGACTCCCAGTGCGGTACTCCAATTCAGGCGAACACTCCTCGATGGCGGAGTAAATGCCATGTTTCGCCAACGCAAGGGGGATGAGATCCAAGCCGCTTGCGGGCAGCTAAGGCGACTGAGGGAACGAGAGCCTCAGGTCATTTCAATTCAGCCGACCAAGGGTGGTTAGCCGTTTCGCAAGCTCGGTTGATGCTGTAAGATACGTGCCGATTTACAAGGGTATCCTTGGTCCCCGTCGGGCGGAGTCTTATGAGCGAACTGTATCACGAGTGCGGCGTTGCGGCCGTCTACCACTTGCCCTCTGCACCCGAAAGCCCGCTTGTGAGCGATGTCGGCATCGATGCTGCTTCGACCATCATGCCTCGGATGCTCCAGGATATCCAGAACCGAGGACAGCTTGCCGCCGGCATGACCAGCTACAACCCCAAGCGGTCGTTGCTGCTCGAAACCCACAAGGACATCGGGACCGTCAGCGAGGTTTTTCACCTTTCGCACCGAGGCAAGCATGAAGCGACCATGCAGCAGTTGGTCGGTTCGGCAGCGATCGGGCATGTGCGATACGCTACATGCGGTCGGGACGACCGCAACTATGCTCAGCCCTTCGAGCGTCAGCACATCCACAAGCACAAGTGGTTCAGCTTTTGTTTCAACGGGCAACTGGCAAACTATCAGGAACTCAAGGACAAACTCACCCGCGAGGGAGATCACCATCTAGCTCGGGACACCGACACCGAGATCATTCTTCATGAACTCGGACGCGAGTTGACGGTCAATCCTAGCCTCTCGCTGATCGATGTCTTTGCCAACGCCGCGAAAAACTTCGATGGAGCCTATTCTTTAGCATTGCTCACCGCCAAAGGGGAGTTGCTCGTCGCACGAGATCCGCGCGGCATTAAACCATTGTGCTACGCATTTGATGGTTCCCTTTTTGCCGCTGCCAGCGAGAGTGTGGCTTTGCTCAATCTCGGTTTCGATCGATCGTTGATCAAATCCGTGCAGCCTGGCAGCTGTATGATGATCACCGCCGAAGGAATCCAGGAGCGACGTTACACAGATAAAGTCGCCCCGGCCCATTGTTTTTTCGAATGGGTCTATTTTGCGAACGTCGCCAGCACGCTCGATGACCGTAGCGTTTATCTGTCGCGAACAAGACTCGGAGAGGAACTCGCGAGGATTGAACTGGCCCGCAATGAATTCCCCATCGATAGCGACACGATCGTCGTTCCGGTACCGGACACGAGCAAGGCGGCGGCCGATGCGATGGCGTTCCGACTGAGAATCCCATGCCGCGAAGGTTTGATCCGCAATCGATACTCGGGACGAACGTTTATCGAAGGAAACCGGGCTCGCAAAGTTAAAGCAGCCATGAAATACACGCCGCTTCGAGAGGTTCTCGATGGCAAGCGAGTGATCTTGGTCGAGGACTCCATCGTTCGTTCGACGACCATGAAAGTATTGCTCAAGCGGATTCGCGAACTCGGTGGAGCCAAAGAGATCCACGTCCGGGTAGCTTGTCCCCCCATCGTCGCACCCTGTTTCTACGGGATCGACATGTCGACGATCGACGAGCTGTATGCACCCAAGTTCCTAGGAAACGGTGGATTGACCGAAGAGGCTCAAAAGCGGATGGCTGAAAACCTAGAATGCGATTCTCTAAGATACCTGCCGATCGAATCGATCGCAAAAGCGATCGAAATGCCGCCGGGGCACTTGTGCCAAGCCTGCATCACTGGCGAGTATCCCACCCCCTTTGGACAAAAGCTCTATGGAATTGCTCGGACCAATTATCTCAATGGCTGCCAAGCCAAGCGAACTTACGAGACCTAAACTTTGAGGAGTAAAACGATGAAAAAACGACTGCTGTTCATTGCTCTCGGGCTCGTGGTTCTGATCGGCTACTCTGCCGAAAGCTTCGGCCAGGAGGCACTCCCCAAAGTGGTCGAAAAAGCGCCCGTCGAAGCGGTCGATAAGTCCAAGAGTCTCTTCAATGGCAAAGACCTGTCCGACTGGGATGGAGATCCCGAATTATGGTCTGTCAAGGATGGAGTCATTCATGGACAGACCACACCTGAGCATCCGGCCAACGGGAATACTTTTCTGATTTGGAAGGGGGGTAAACCTTCCGATTTTGAACTGCGTTTCTCCTTTCGCTGCAACGACGCAAACAACTCGGGGGTCCAATATCGATCCAAGCATATCGATACGCAGACGGCCAAGAACAAGTGGGTTGTGCGAGGCTACCAGCACGAAATCCGAAACGAGAAGAAGATGCCCAATGTAGCTGGCTTTATCTACGACGAAGGTGGCAAACGGGGGCGATTGTGCTTGGCGGGAGAAAAAGCGATCTGGGAAGCTGGCGGTAAAAAGGTTGTAGGTCAATGCATCTCTGATGAAGAGTACGCAAACCTGTTTCAACTCGACCAATGGAATGATGTTGTGATTGTCGCCCAAGGCAATCGTATAAAGCACTATCTCAACGATCGCCTA
>JBJTAQ010000374.1:0-8052 GCA_046090945.1 Pirellula sp. | reverse complement strand
CTGATGCCCATCTTGGCCATCACCTTGAGCATCCCTTTGGCGACCGCTTTTCGATACTGAGCAACAATTTTTTCTTCATCCTTCTCATCGAGCATCCCGTCGCGGGACGCTTGCCACAAGGATTCAAAAGCCAGATAGGGGTTGATCGCATCGGCACCGTAGCCGATCAACAAGCAGTGGTGGTGAACCTCTCGGGCCTCACCCGTTTCGACGATGATCCCAATAGCCGTCCGCTTGGCGACCTTTACCAAGTGTTGGTGGACGGCGCCACTTGCCAGCAAACTGCTGACGGCAACTCGGTCTCGCGAGATAGCTCGGTCGGTCAGCAGGACCAAGGTGTATCCATCATCGATCGCTTTTTCGGCCTCTTTGCAGATCCGATCCAGGGTTTCCTCGAGCCCAGCTTTGCCCCGAGCTCGGTCAAATGTAATGTCGACCGTGGCTGTCTTCCAGCCTCGGATGTTCATGTGTTTGAGAGCACCGAGTTCCTCGTTGGTCAAGATCGGGTGGTGGATCAGCAAGCGATGGCAGTGCTCTGGAGTTGCTTCGAGCAGGTTGCTCTCAGGGCCGATGTAGCACTCCAGCGACATGATCACGTCCTCTCGGATCGAATCGATCGCCGGATTGGTGACCTGAGCAAACAGTTGCTTAAAGTAATCGTAGACCAGTCGCGGCTGGTCGCTCAGGCATGCGATCGCCGAATCGTTGCCCATCGAGCCAATCGGATCGACCTGGGTCTGGATCATCGGCACCAGCATAAAATGCATCGTTTCGATGGTGTATCCAAAGGCCTGCATGCGAGGCAGAAGAGTCTCAGGATAGAACCCATGCCACTCGTTGGCCTTGGCTAGCTGTTCCAAGGTGATGCGACCAGATCGCAACCAATCTTGGTAGCTTCGCTTGGCCGCAAACGAGGACTTGAGCTCCTCGTCAGGGATCAATCGGCCTTGATCAAAATCGATCAAAAACATTCGACCGGGCTGCAGGCGACCTTTCTCTTTGACGATGGAAGGATCGACGGGCAAGACCCCGACTTCGCTGGCCATGATCACACAATCATCGGTGGTCAAATAGTAGCGACTTGGACGCAGACCATTTCGATCGAGCGTCGCACCAATGTACTTGCCATCGGTAAAGACGATCGATGCAGGACCATCCCAAGGTTCCATCAGGCAGCTGAAGTACTCATAAAATGCCTTTTTCTCCTCCGACATTGTATCGTGCTTTTGCCAAGCTTCAGGGACCATCATCATGATCGCTTCCTGCAGCGTTCGGCCGTTCATCAGGAGGAATTCCAAGACATTGTCAAATGTGCCCGAGTCGGAGCACATCGGCTCAACGACAGGAAATAGCTTCTTGAGCTCGTCTCCGAAAAGCTCGCTCTTGGCCATCCCCTCGCAGGCATGCATCCAGTTGATGTTGCCACGCAGGGTGTTGATCTCCCCATTGTGGCTCATGAATCGTAGCGGTTGAGCGCGGTCCCAACTGGGGAAAGTATTGGTTGAGAATCGGGAGTGGACCATCGCAAGATGGGTCTCGAAATCCTCTTCTGAAAGGTCAGGATAATAAGGAACCACCTGGGCAGGAGTGAGCATGCCTTTGTAGATCAGCGTCTTGGTGGAAAGCGAGCAGATGTAAAACAGCGAGGCTTGCTCCAACGACGAATCGTTTCTCAAAATATGGCTAGCCTGCTTTCGGATCGAGTAAAGTTTTCGCTCAAATTGCTCGCTCGTCAGCCCCTCGGCAGCTTGGATGAAGACCTGTTCGGTCCAAGGTTCTGCGGACCGGGCGCTCGGGCCGATATCGGCCAGATCCGGCTGCTGAGGCACATCCCTCCATCCGATGAGCTTCTGACCCTCGGATTCGATCAAGCGGTTCAAGGTGCGGCGGCATTTGTCACGCTCGGCGGCGATTTTAGGAAAGAAGACATTCCCCGCAGCCCAAAGGCCCTTGGCCGGTAGCTCAACACCGAATTGGCTCTTGGCGACCCGCCGAAGAAATTTGTCTGGTAGTGCCACCAGGATGCCTGCTCCATCTCCTGTGTTCTGTTCGCAACCACAGGCTCCGCGATGGTCCATATTTCTCAAAATCGTGTCGGCATCGACCACAATCTGATGGCTCGCTACCCCTTTGACATTGGCGACAAAACCCACGCCGCAAGAGTCTTTCTCGAGCTCTGGATCGTAAAGTCCCTGCTTGGTCGGGTATCCGTAAGGAGTATTCATGGAACGGTTATGTGAGATTAGTGGAATTCAAAGGGTACTTGGGGCAATAGGCGTACAAGGGAACGCTCGGTCGCGGGGAGAGAAAACCTTCCGTGGGTGCGACGCGAGCCTTCTGAGGCGATATCTCGGTTGGTTGCAACTAGGCAGGTGCATCGGCAAGCACATTGGCTCGACCGTTGCTACTAGCCTGAGTGGCCGACTCGGTGTTCGCAGGTGCCGAACCATCTCGGTCCAAGTCCCCCGGCCAAACATTGTTGCTCAATATCAGTTCCATAAAGGATCGAGCCGCACGCGACATCGAAGCGTCTCGCTTTTGGATGATCCCCAATGGCCGCGTCAGATTGAGACCTTCACAACTGAGCATTTTCAGCGATCCGGCTGCCACCTCGTTTTGAACCGTCAACTTCGGAAGAATCGCCACTCCGCTGTTGACAATCGCCGCATGCTTGACCGAATCGATGTTGTCTAGCTCTACGGCAATACGCATCGTCACACCCAACTGCCGCAGTTGCTTGTCGATCTCTTGCCGAATTTTCAAGTTCTGAGCGAATGCAACCAAGGCGACTTGCGAGAGATCCTTCGGATGAATCGGTTGGTTCAGCGTCGCCAAGCGATGTCGAGGTGAAGCCACCAAAGCCATCGGCTCGCTTCGCCAACTGGTAGCCACAATCGAATGAGTCGATTCCGGATAGCTGACCATCCCGAAATCGACAGTTCCTTGTTCGACCATCCGGTACACTTCATGCGGATGCGCCAAATGGTAGTTCATGCTCGCCGCCGGACTGGCCTTGAGGAACAACTCTTGAAGGGTCGGTAGATACGAAAGCCCCATCGAGTAAATCGATGCAATCATCACCTGCCCAGTGATCGCGACCGAGGTACTGGTCCCAGCTCGCACCTCTTCGACCAGAGTGTCAAACTGCCTAAGTACTCCTGAAAGTCCGTCGAAGAACTTTTGACCCTCGGCGGTCATCACGAAAGGCCTCTTCGTCCGATCAATCAACTTCACGCCGAGGAATTCTTCCAAATGCTGAACGCTCTGGCTCGCCGCGCTCTGGGTCATCCCATGCTCAACAGCAGCCTGTGAAAAACTTCGCTTGCGGACCACGTCGTAGAAGACTTTAAGGGACCGAATGTGAACGGCTTGGCTCGCGGCCTTTTTATCTGCTTTGCTAATTTTAGATCTCCTTTCATTAAATCCGAAGATTCAAGATAAGGCATGACCCCGCTTTCGTCAAGCTATCGAACTGGCCACCAACGCCACCAAACCCCCGAAACCCAACTTTTTTGGGAGTTAAGGGGGTTTTTTCAGTCTTAGTGGATATCTCAACGGGGGAAAACAAGCAAATCGACTAATCTGATTTTTTAATTGAATCAGCTTGTAGCATTAGTTTCCCTGGCGTTTACGAGGCAGGCGCAAGAGAGCAAATGCCTTGCCCCCTGCCCTGGTCTACAACCCGGTCGTACTCGTTCGGATCCGGCACAGATTGCTGTCGGCAGTCACGAACAAGGTCGAGCCATCTTCTCCAAAGCAGCAGTTGCTGGTTCGCTCGCCGGTATTGATACGGCCGAGGAGAACCCCGGAGCTGTTGAAGATGTAGATGCCCCCAGGCCCGCTGGCCCACAGGTTCCCTGCTTTGTCGACCGACAGTCCGTCGGGCAACCCCGGATGCTTACCAACCTGATCGGTTGCGTCGTAAAACAACTTGCCAGGCCCAAGCGTTCCATCCTCTTTGACTTCGAACGACATCCAGATCGCTTTCTTGGGATCGCTCTGCGCGACGTAGAGTGTCTTCTCGTCGGGAGAAAAACCGATTCCATTGGGTCGAGCAAGTTCGGTAGTCAGCAGCGTTAGCTCTCCAGTTTTTTTCGAGATTCGATAGACGCCGAAGTGGTCCAGTTCACGCCGGGGATCATTCTCTCGTTGTGGCAATCCATAAGGGGGATCGGTGAAGTAGATGTCGCCGTTGGACTTGAGCACACCATCATTGGGACTGTTGAGCCGTTTGCCTTTGTAGTTATCGGCAAGCGTCCGCTTGCCTCCGCTAGGCGTAAGCACGCTGACGCGGCGATCTCCATGCTCACACATCACCAAATTCCCATCGGCGTCTTTGAGCAAGCCATTGGCTCCGGGTTCCAATCCGTAATACGTTACGCCAGTGTAGCCCGAGGGCTGCATAAACAGGCTGATACCGTGGAACTTGGACCAGCTGAAAATCGAGTTCCTAGGGATATCGGTAAACAGCAGATAGCCGTTTTTTTCATCACCCATCCACAATGGGCCTTCGGTCCATGTAAACCCATCGGCGAGGACTTCGAGTTTGGAGTCTACCGGTAGGAGTTTATCTAGCTCGGGTTTTAACCGTTCGATCGTACCGAGGGTCCGCATCGGTTGCGGTGCTGGATTTTGAGCATGAAGCGGATGAGTGACCATCACCAAGACCATTGCAAGCAGAGTGTAAAAGAATCGCATGGATACCAAGTCCCTATCGTCCGGAGGCACGAATCGATCTTCGGACCCACGCCTTGTGCCCGAAGCCATCCTCATGAGTATAGTTTCCGGCAGCATCCGGCTGGGAGAGGGCAAGGCAAAAACTTTCAGACGGTGACATTTTATCGGTGACTTTTTATCGGTGATGGCCACGCGGGTTCATGGCATCTATACTTATGAGTCCCTACACAAGTGCCTACCCCAGCTTGGTGCTCCTCCCATGCGATCTCTTTTGCACCGAACCAAAGCTCGATTCGTACTATTGCGTTTTGTTTTTTGCGCAGCGGTTCTCGTCGATTTGGGCACCAGGGCCCTTGCTCAGTCCATCGATTCGGCCGAAACCGACGCTCCGATGGATTACGAAAAGCAAGTCAAATCGCTCCTTCGCGAGCGCTGTTTTGCTTGTCACGGTCCACTGCGACAGGAGTCTTCTCTACGGCTCGATACCCTCACGAGCATGCTTGCTGGCGGTGAGTCCGGTCCGGCGATCGTCGCTGGCAATCCCGATCAAAGTCGCATCATCGAGCGGATCTCAAGCACCGACCCAGCCACGCGAATGCCCCCTGAACACGAGGGGGAACTCTTCAAACCAGAGCAGATCGAACTGCTGCGACGATGGATCTCGCAAGGTGCCCTCGGTGTCTCGGACGAGCAACCCGATCCGGATCCTCGCATGCATTGGGCATTCCAGCCACTGGTCGCTCCCGAAGTCCCTCGACGACCAAACGGTCCCGCGCATCCGATCGACGCGTTCTTGCACGAACTCCACGTCAAGCATCGGATCGAGGCACAACCCCAGGCTCCCAACGATATCCTGCTTCGCAGACTCTACGTCGATCTGATCGGATTGCCTCCGTCGGCTCAAGACTGGAAGTCGATGCCGACAGATTGGAATATGCAGTGGTACCAATCGACCATCGATCAACTGCTCGAGGATCCCAGGCATGGCGAACGATGGGCTCGACACTGGATGGACGTCTGGAGGTTCAGCGATTGGTGGGGGCTGGGTGATCAACTCCGAAACAGCCAACTTCATATGTGGCACTGGAGAGACTGGATCATCGAGGCCCTCAATGCCGATCGCCCCTACGATCAGATGATCCGGTTGATGCTCGCAGCCGATGAGATCGATCCGGAAAACTTCAAAGATCTGCGGGCTACAGGATTCCTCGCTCGCAACTATTTTCTATTCAATCGCAATCAATGGATGGATGAAACGATCGAGCACGTGAGCAAAGGCTTCTTGGGGCTGACCATGAACTGCGCCAAATGCCACGATCACAAATACGATCCGATCCGACAGGTTGACTACTACCGCATGCGAGCAATTTTCGAACCCTACCATGTGCGTCTCGATGCAGTCCCAGACGAAACCGATTACAGCAAGAACGGGCTCCCGAGAGTTTTCGACGCCTATATCGATCTGCCGACGTACCGCTTCAACCGGGGCCAGGAATCCGCGCCCGACAAATCGGTCGTCATGCTTCCGGGGACCCCAGAGTTTCTCTCGGGTTTACCCTTGGAGATCCAGCCCGTAAACCTACCAGGAGTCGCATGGCAACCCGAACGACGCGACTGGGTGATTCCAAACCAAATCGATAAAGTCGAAAACTCGCTGGCCGGTCAGGAGCAATCGATCCAAACGGCCAAGGAAAAGCTTGCCAAATCGCAAGCCGAGCTCGAGGCTTATCAAGCCCGAAAAACTCCCGATGCAATCGGCCCTGACGCGACGTCCGATGTAGCGAAAGTTCTTGTCGAGGATCGTTTCGAAACGCTCTCTGAGCAGCGATGGAAAACGTTCGGGGGTAAATGGGAGCACGTCCCCGGCAAACTCAAGCAATCGCAAGACGGTCAAACGAGGAGCGTTCTTCGGTGGCTCGAAACTCCTCCGAGCGATTTCGATCTGACTCTCCGATTCACGATCCTCGGCGGGAGCACTTATCGCAGCGTCGGCGTCTCATTCGACTCCTCCCAAGCCGACGGCAGCATCAACCCCGGGCCCGAAGATAGCGAGGTCATGCTCTACGTCAGCGCACACGGTCCCGACCCGAAAGTCCAAGCGGCGTATGCAAAGAACGGTACCTATCACTACCCGGCCGAGGGCCGAGCATCGCACCCGGTCGAACTCAACAAAACCTACACGCTCAACGTGCAAGTCCGAGGTCAACTGATCAACGCCTCGATCGATGGGCAGCCCAAGGTGGCTTGGAAGAGTCCGATCGATCGAAAAGCCGGGGCGCTGCAACTGACCGCGTTCGATGTGCTGGTCGAGTTTCATGAAATCCGGATTCAAACCCTACCCACCTCGTTCCCGATGCGAGAGCCCGGCAGCGGGATGTCGCTCTCACCAGAACAATCTTTCGAGTTGGCGAAACTGGAACTCGAGCAATCCGAGTTCAAACGCTCGGTGACACTCCATGAGATCGACGATCTGCAACTTCGACATGCTGCTTGGAAGGCTCGCTGGGCACTTGAGGATCAGCAGCGCTCAGGCGCAGATGATAACAACTCGGAACTCATGGCACTCAAAACTGCCGAGACTCAAGCGGTCCAAGCGTCGCTTATGCAACAGCGAAAGCTCCAAGTGGCCAAAGCGCAGCTTCAAAACGCTACGGCTAGGATCAATCTGCTGAAGTCTACGCCCGAGAAAAAAGAAGCGATGCAAAAGGAGTTCGATCAGGCTCAAGCCAATCTGGCCAAAGCCCAACAGGAAGCCTCGGCCGAATCCACCACCGAGAAAGCGCCAGCCGATTTGGCCCGTTTCTCCGGAGCCCAGTGGAGCGCAACGCGATTCCTAAACTCCGGAGCAGACGATCCAAAGCCTGAGTTTCCCAAAACCAGTTCGGGGCGAAGAACCGCACTTGCCAATTGGATCACCGATCCGAAAAATCCTCTGACCGCACGCGTTGCAGTGAACCATATTTGGAATCGACATTTCGGCGAACCGCTCGTTGCAAGTGTTTTTGACTTTGGAAGCAAAGGTGCCAAGACTGAACATCAGCGGCTACTCGATTACTTGGCCTGCGAATTGATCGCCCACGGTTGGAGCATGAAGCATCTGCACCGCTTGATATGCACTTCCGAAGCCTATCGCATGCATTCGAGCATTGTAGGCAAGCGGGCATCGGATGCGCAGGAGCCTAACTCGATCGATCCGGACAACCGTTTGCTATGGCGACGCAATGCGATTCGAATCGAGTCTCAAGTGGTTCGGGATTCCATCTTGGCACTAGCTGGCAATCTCGATAAGACCATCGGTGGCCCATCCGTACCGATGAATTAGCAAGCAGATTCGAATCGCATTGCGTCGCCATAGCAAACGGTTGTCCGGATCGA
>JBJTAQ010000373.1:0-5302 GCA_046090945.1 Pirellula sp. | reverse complement strand
GCAACGGCGTCCGAGATCGCAAGCCTCGAAACAATGACGATCACCAAAGTGGTCGAGCGATCCGAATCGCTTGGATGCTCCAAGCCAACACCGAAGGTGACCGTTAGGAGCGAACCAGGGCCCGAGCGGTTGAGTAGCGATGGACTCCGAGGTCCGCGTGGAACCCACAAAAGTATCAATCATCAAGACTGCTGAGCATCGATTCAGTTAGAATCTCCAAGAGTTCGGGAGACGGCGAATCTGCGCTCCAATCGGCAATTCAGCTTGTTGGCGAGGAAACGATCGAATTCGGTTCCACGCTTCCCTCGCATCGGCGCCAATGGCTCGCTGCTAGTCTGCAGAAAATCCTTTCGCCAAAGGACACGTCAAAGGACTCACGCCCTAGTTGGCTTGAGTCGACTACTGGTCGCTAGCGACTCTTCGAATTTTCACGTCGCTCGATGGCCCCATCGTCAAATTGCGACGCTTGGGAACTACCTCTTGAGTTTCCACCAACTGCCACCGATGGTTTGAAAGAATCGTTCCCAGCACGATCGCGATTTCGTAGGAGGCAAACGCCGCTCCGATGCAACGCCTGTGTCCACCACCAAATGGCATGTACTCGAACGGTGAAAACGATCGCTCCAAAAATCGCTCTGGGCGAAACGTATCAGGCTCCGGATAAGTCTCTGGACGATAGTGTGCAAGTATAGCTGCGGGTGCCAAGGAGTATCCTGCCGGTATTGTCCAAGGACCCAACTGCATTTGCTTTCTTAGTTTGCGGATTACCTCGGTAACAATCGGATGCATCCTCAAGGTTTCTTGGACCACTGCCTTCAAATAAGGCGCTGCGAGAAAGCTCGTTGGCGATTTGTCGGGTAACTGAGCAAACTCTTGCGTGAGACGTTCAAGAGTCTCTGGATTTCTGTGCAGGTGATACATGGCCCATGTCATCGCCAGAGCACTGGTCTCATGCCCTGCAAACAGGAACGTTAATAGCTCCGATCGTAAATGATCTTGTTGTATCGGTTGACCATCCTCGTAGGTCGCTTGGCTCATCAACGTAAAAATATCGTCTCGTAGTCCAACTTCCTGCTTTCGGCTCTGGTAAATCGAATCAAACAGAGAGTCGAGTCTTTTGCGTGCAGATAGGTAGCGATCCCAAGGAGACCAACCCATTAGCGAGATGTGCGTATTAGGCGAGAAAAATAAAATTGGATTGCTTGCCTTGACGATACGACGACTGGCGTCAAAAAGCCTATCGGTCAAATCCTTTTGATCGGATCCAAATACCACAGAGACAATCACATCCAAGGAGATCGAAGTCATCAGTTCCAATGTCGATACCACTGGTCCTTTGGCCACGGCTTCCGAGACCCTGCCTAAGGCGATCTGCTGCATCGCCTCACCATAAGATTTCATCCGATCACCATGAAACATGGGCATGACCAATTTACGCTCACGGCGATGCGTTTCACCACCTAACGTCAACATCGATCCTTCGCCTAGCATTGGAATCAATGTTCCGGCAGCAAAAGGCTCATAGTCCGCTGGGTCGTGTCCAAAGATCTCGCGAATCAAATCGGCTCGACCCGTAATGATGACAGGTCCATTCAATGGATGAATCAAAACAGGGTCGCCATAGTCCTTGACCCAACCGTGGATGGCCTTTCGAGGGTTTTGTATCAATTGCCAGGTGAGCTTCCAGCTACCCTTGGGACCCCGAGGAAGGTTTCCAGTCACAACATAGCCCTTTATGTTTTATTTGCGCCGTCAAAGCAGCCATTACTAGAGCCAAAATTCCACGCAGTGTCCATCCGGTTCATTTCCCAATCGAGCTGCGGCTGACATTGGACTTCCTCCGGCTTGAGTTTAGGGTTCGCCGCCGGTGTCCTGCTCTCCCGCGAGCGGGAGCAGGGGGATGGGGGGGCAGGGTGCGACGTGCGCAAATGTACGCGTGATCCTGCAGGCGATCAATTATCTCACCAAAGTCCTTTGACAACGCCAAGGTACGTTCCGCGGTCGGCTTCGTTGGCGACTGTGGTTGGGTAATGAATGATGTGGTTGATGCAATAGCCGATTGCTACGATAGCGACCCCGACCGCTGCACGTAACCTACGGGCCTATCGCCTTCGGCCTAATGCCTAGAGGCCTTTGCCTACGGCTAGTTCGCTTACGCTTTTTCTTGCTCATGTTTGGTTCTCCTGGCCATCAGAAAAACCACCAAAACTAACTTTTGGGTGTGCCATTGTCACTGAAACATTCCACTATCCAAGTAACTTGTTTGAATCGTCATATGAAAAAAGACCTTAGGATTTTTTGAAAAATTCTTGACTGTGAATTAAAAAGCTGTAACGTATCGGCCGTCATGGTGCATGGCTAGCAACGGATCGATCCTGCGTTTGGTATCTAACCATTCAACGGTGTCTCTAAGGACGATTCCAAGCGTATCTGTTGAAACGCGGTACCCTGATGACTCAAAACCTCGGATGTCGTTTTGCTGGGGTGTAATTGGTATCGGTACTTTTTTTAGGAGTGACTTCGATGTTGTTTTTCAAGTGGTTGAATTTAAGCGGTATATTCTTGTCGCTACTTTTTGTAAGTGCTAGCACGACGCGTTCGGCGGTCATTTCGGTCGATGCTAGAGGGAATTTCAATGGTCCTTTTTATACCCTTGGAGCAACAGGGGTTTTGGACATTACGCTTCCTGTTGGGACTACTGGTCCCAGCAGTCTGCTCGTGCTCAGTCTAGATCCTGCTTCGAACATACTCGCGACCAATGACCTCCTCCAATTTCATGGTGCACATGTTGTGGCAAGCACTTATGGGGAAAGATATAATGTCTCTAGGCCTGGATTGATTACAGGGGACAATGGATTCGTATTTGACTCGCGGGAAGAGGGAATTGATACACATTCCAGTCCATACAGCACTCTACCTCTGGTGGTGGCGTTTTTTGGAGAATTGAGATACAACGGATTTGATGCAACTCCTGCGGCTGTAGGGTTTTTCTATGACTGGACTGGTAGTCGCCTTGGTGGAAACAATTTTGTTATAACGACGTTCCCAGATCCTGTACCTGAGCCGACTTCTGCTGCGATCGCACTTGTTTTCGCCGGTTCCGGCCTGTTCTACCGGCGAATTCGTCGTAGAAGCTAAGACCGTTGTTACGCACCAAGGGACCTAAAAGTGCCAAGCACCCCGAAACTCACTGAACTCCGGTCTGAGTTGCCTGGCACTCAGAGTTGCACTTGGATCTCCTGCTGTGATTCATCCGCGAATCCCGGTACTTTTTGATATGCCGAGATTTCTTGGCAGGCTACCCAATTACCAACTTTGATCGTTTCGATTGGCCTAAGCCCAACATCTGTTTGAACGGGTGTGCCTTTGACCAAGCATTCGTGACGCCGTCGATCCGGTTCGGATTTCTATCGAAGCATGTGGTTCGAATAATGGGGACTACTTCAGTTTCCAGTGCAGCTTCGGACAATGCGAAAGCCGCGATCGCTGTGTCGTCCCCATGGTAGTCTCCCACCCTGTTCTCCCGATCGACATCGCAAGGGCTTGTCGGTCCAGGAACCGCCACAGTCCACGCGCTCTAAGCTGAGATTTGGATTTTGATCCCAGCACCACTCCCATACGTTTCCATGCATGTCATGGAGTCCCCATGCGTTCGGAAGTTTTACGCCACTGGGCGAGGTCTGTTTTGATGGAAACATCTGACAATACCTTTCCAGTAGTTTCTCGTCGCTACCGGTATTCCATTCGGTATTACTCCCAGCGCGGCATGCATAAGACCATTCCAATTCGCTCGGTAGACGGTAGCCATTTGCATCCGCTACTATTTGCCAAATGTCTACTTCTATTTCATCGATATTATCGACCACTTCCTTTGTCTTTCCGACACTCCGATACACAGGTGTTAATCCTTCTTTCTTGCTGAGCCAATTGCAGTAAAGAACGGCATCGTACCAGCTTACATTTTGAACCGGATGATTGCCGGTTGGACTGACATCGTCATAGAATTGCAGCTTAGATTCATCTCGATCGTTCGGCTTCTGGATGTCGGAACTCGTATCCTCGATAAACTCCTCAAACTCACCTCGAGTCACCTCGCGGTTTGCCATCCAGTACGGTTGCTCAGGGGCATTGGATCGCAGGGTGGTGAGTTTTTTAAAACGGCGATCACTATGAAGTGCAAGAAAGTCCAGTTCGCTCCGCATTTTATTACGATCAAATTCACTACCATCGCCCCAGCTTTCAAGAATGTCGATGGCTCCTTTCGTCCATTCACTTTTCTCCTCTGGCGTTGCAGTATCGTCTGTGGCAAAGCAGGCGAGAGTACGAGCCAGTGTGTATTGCGTATTGCGATCGGATATCGCATTGGATTCAAGTGCGTTTTTAAGTTTTTCGTTTGCCTCAGCTTTACGCCCTAACCAACGCAAAATAACGCTTTCGGTGTAAATGCTAACTTCGGGACTCGGAGCGGTCGCTCGCCATTCCGCTAGGGCCAAGTCGGTTTCATCGGATCGTTTTAGGCGAGCGAGTGTTAGTAGACGATAGCCGTGAGGATCCATTCCAAAGTTTTCTACGGGATCGGTTCGGGGCATTTTGAGAACGGCATCGAATTCCTGCAATGCTTTCTCGTACTGACCGAGCGCGTAGAATATCGTACCTAACTGGTAACGATCCTCTGCCGTTCTTTGCTCCTGATCGGGCTTTTCTTTGAACTCGCTCAAACGGCGTCGGTATTGACCCAAAAGATCCGGTAGGGGTTCCAATTCGACCGAACTTGGCGTAACTCGAACGAAAGTCACCCCTTGTTCATTCACGTACCAACTAGGATCTTCCTCCATTTTCGGTGCATCCTGCAGCGTTGGTACTCTAAGCCCCCACCTATTGATTAGCCATGTGACCGCGCTATGTGTGGAGCTATCTGCCAGCCAATACCATCGAGATGCTAGTTCCGAGACATAAATTATTTCTGCGCTATTGACTTGCTTGACTGGTTTTTGACCAATCCCTAGGCAGATTGCAGATCGCAATGCCGGAAACGTCGACTCTTGAACATCATCGACCAACTTCTCTATATCGATTTCCCAGCGAGGGAGTTCATCGATAAACCACGTTCGCACCCCGGGGTCGGTGCGATCTTCAAACTCCGTCGCATCGATTGCTAGTTTTGTATCTCCCATCCCCAACGCTGCCAACGCGAGGCGCGCGTTGTGACGCTGTTGATGGCCTGTCGTGCCTTCGGCCTTTGCTTTTTTCAATTTTTCGAGCGATGCCTGCGGATCATTGGCAAGTGCTCGAATCAAGTTTC
>JBJTAQ010000372.1:0-6263 GCA_046090945.1 Pirellula sp. | reverse complement strand
ATTTCGAGCACCAACGCCGCGAAGAAGTCATCCAGTATGTCTACGAAAAATATGGACGACACCGTGCCGGCATGACAGCCGCAGTGACCACTTACCGCATCCGCTCGGCGACTCGCGAGTGTGCCAAAGCGCTCGGCTTTTCCAATGACCGTATCGAAAGTCTTTCAAAAATCATCGATGGACGCAGCGGCATCGAAAACCTGGCCATACGTTGCAAGGATGTCGGAATCGAACCCGGATCGGAGATTGGGAAACGCTTTTTGTATTTGGTCGATTCAATCCTGGGCTTCCCCCGCCATTTATCCCAACACACCGGCGGCATGGTCATGACCCAAGGGAACCTGTGCGAACTGTGCCCCATCGAAAACGCTTCGATGAACGGACGGACGATCATCCAATGGGATAAAGACGACCTCGACGAACTAGGAATCCTCAAGGTGGATTGCTTGGCCCTGGGCATGCTCTCGGCCATTCACCGCAGCCTCGATCTAATACGAGTTCATCATCAAAAGGATTTGAATTTGGCTACCATCCCGGCCGAAGACCCAACCGTCTACGACATGATATGCCAAGCCGATACCGTCGGGGTTTTCCAGATCGAAAGCCGCGCTCAGATGAGCATGTTGCCACGACTTAGGCCGCGATGTTTTTATGATCTTGTGATCGAGGTAGCCATCGTCCGCCCAGGGCCCATCCAAGGAAACATGGTCCATCCATACCTTGCAGCCCGAAGCACCGGCAAACAACCACCCTATCCGACCGAAGCGATCGGACAGGTTCTTCGCAAAACGATGGGCGTCCCGATCTTCCAAGAGCAAGCGATGCGATTGGCCGTCGTGGCTGCAGGATTCACGCCCGGCGAAGCCGACCAGCTGCGCCGAGCCATGGCCGCTTGGCGGCGCCCAGGAGTGATCGATCAATTCAAAAGAAAATTGATCGAAGGGATGCAAGCCAACGGACTCAAAGAGGAATTCGCTGAAACGGTCTTTCACCAAATACGAGGCTTTGGCGAATACGGATTTCCCGAGTCGCATGCAGCCAGCTTTGCACTCCTTGTCTATGCCTCGTGCTGGATCAAACACCATCATCCCGATGTGTTCTGCTGCGCGATGCTCAACAGCCAGCCACTGGGTTTCTATACTCCCTCGCAGCTGATCGCCGATGCCAAGCGACACGGTGTACAAGTCGGAACGATCGATCTCAATTCCAGCGACTGGGAGTGCAAACTCGAACCGCTGGACTCGAAGAGTTTTCAAGTCCGACTCGGACTGTGCATGATCCGAGGTCTCCATCAGAGCGATGGGATGAAGATTGCTGCTGAACGCCGAGCTTATGGGTCTTACAAGGACCAAAGCGATTTGGTCCGCCGCTGTAGGCTCGGCCGAGCTGTGCTTGCAATCTTAGCCGATAGCGGCGCGATGAGTACACTTTCCGGAAATCGAAGAGCAGCCTACTGGCAGGCTTTAGGTCAAGACAAGACCTACACTTCACTGCCACTCCTAGAGAATGCTGGCGTGGATGTCGACGATCCAATCCCCGAGTCCTTGTTGCCGATGGCACAGTCCGACGAAGTCGCTGCCGATTATGCCACAACAGGGCTCTCCCTGCGCGGCCATCCGGTCGAGTTTCACCGCGAGCGACTCGCAGCACTCCAAGTTCGAACCGCTCAGGAACTGCCGACTCTGTCCCACGGCAGGCTCGTGAGAGTCGCAGGCTTGATCGTCCTAAGGCAACGCCCAGGCACCGCCAAAGGGATCACGTTCGTAACTATGGAAGATGAGACCGGAAGCATCAACATCGTTGTCAGGCCAAAAACTTGGGAGGCCCATTACTTGGTCTGTAAGCAGTCCAATGCTTGGCTCGTGCAAGGGATCCTCGAGAACCGCCAAGGGGTCATCCACGTCGTCGCTAACTTCATCGAGGATTTAACCGCCTCGCTCGGTCCGCTCGATATTCCGTCGAGAGATTTCCGCTGAGTTCAAGCATCGGCTTGCAACAATTCCATCGCGATCGCTTTGGGAATTACCTCGAGTTCCAGAAGGAAATCCGAGCCTTGCGCCGGAATTTGACGGCCTTGCCAAGGATCCTCGCCATCGAGATGCAGTGGGATCGGCCTAGAGCTTCGAAGCACGATTTTCGATTTCCGATCCGTTTGGATGCGAGGGTCGGTTGTCGGGATATCTCCCCGGATCATCCGCGGGAAGTACCTGAGAATGTCTCGCCTTCGAAGAGCCCCGACCAGGAGCAAATCGAACAGTCCATCATCGAGTTTGGCATCGGGAGTCAGTGGATAGCTCCCCTCTCGCATCCCGATCGCTGCGCTGATCATCAGGTAGGACTTGGCCTGTTGGTCATCGATCTGGATCGGATCGGTTTGGTACGAAGCCCCCATGCAGCGAAGAATCGCAAGGGTGTAACGGATCCTTGCCGGGAGTCGTTTCATACCCCGAGCAAGCTCGGCAGCCCTACCCGGGAAACCAACGCCAGCCACGTTGGCAAAGTACCTGCGATGTCCAGAACAAGTCATTGCGCCGATGTCGACGCGTTGTGTGAAGGGCTCCGAAGACGCTTCGCGTCTGGCCAGCGAATAAGCGTAGTCGTTGGCTGTGCCGACGGCTAAGATCCCCATGCGAACACCTTCGCAGCGACTAGTTAAGATCCCATTGAGGACTTCATGAATTGTACCGTCCCCACCGGCAGCGATGATGGTATCGAAGCCGTCTTGGCAGGCTTGGTACGCCAACTGTTCCGCGTGACTTGCGTGCTGGGTGTGACGCGTCTGGAGTGGATGATCGCTCTGAGAGATCCAATGCGGAAGCTTGATCCCACCTTTGGTTCGTTTACCCGCCGCAGGGTTGCAAATCAGTAGCGCCTTCATGGAATCATCACTTTAGTCTAGCCCATGAGGCTCAGCGGATGCTCGCGCTGTGCACAAGGCAGATTGACTGCTTGGCCAAGCCGCTGAGATTCGAATGCCGCCAAGATCATCTCGGTGATCCCGACCGCATCTACCAGTGAACACTTCGGCGCACGATCTTGTTCAATCGCAAGCATCAAATCGGTGATCGCCGCAATGTGCCCATCCTCGTAAGTTTTAGCTTCGATGGGCTCCTCCTTGCCAATACCCGCCGAAGTGATCCGCTCCCACTTTTTGCCCGATCGACCCGGTGACCAGCCCCCATCTTGGAGTATATAGGCCGGTGCGAGGTAGCCGCTCTCGATCTCGAGCGCTCCTTTGGATCCGAAGACTTGCAACGCAAATCGACTCGGACTTGCTGCCATCTGCTTGCGAGATCCAAAACTACCGTGGATGCCGTTTGCAAACGTATAATGCGCCTGGACGCTATCGCCGGCCAGGGGGCCAAGACCTTCGTTGCCATCGACGATGTCCTGTTTGCGAATCGCATGGCCTTGCTGAGTCACCTGAGCGACACATCGCACCGGGTCTCCACCTCCAAACGAGCGCATCAAACCGAAGATATGCGAACCCAGGACCCACATGTCCTCAGCCCCACCGCGATGGTCTTCTTTGCCTCGCCCTCGCAATTCGAGCACTTGGCCAATCGCCCCTTGCTCCACCAATTTCAGTGTCGTTTCGAGCACCGGTGAGTACTGGGCGGTATGCGCGATCGCTAGTTTGAGCTTTTTGGACTCGAACTCTTTGCGAACACGATCGCACTCGAGCATGCTCCTGCAAAATGGCTTCTCCATGTAGACATGGCAATTCGCCTGAGCTGCCGCCATGAGCATTTCATGGTGCTGGTCGATCCATCGGGGACAGATAGCCACCAGATCGAGCGACTCCTTGCTGAGCATCTCTCGGTAATCCGAGTAACTCTTCTGCGGCTTGATCCGCTCGATCGCTTTTGCTAGGCCCTTGGCATCTGCATCGGCCAATGCGACGACTTGAACGTTCGAAAACTTGGTGAATGGAACGTCGACGGCGTGCCCATAATCGCCACGACCTGTCGCGCCGATGATTCCAATCCGATACTGCCGCGCTGGCACTTGGACGGTCTGACCTAGTGCTGATTGCCATGGTTTCAAGCCGGCCAGCAGTCCTGTTGCGGCAAGTGCATTCTGAAAAGCGCGGCGATCGAGCGTCGTGTTCGTAGTGTCCATGATTCAGCCTGCTAGGGTTCTTGGAAATGGCTATTGCTTGTCCTCGGAATCGTCCCCTTTATTTTTCTTTTTGGGGAGATTCGTACCGTCGTTGACCGTAGGCATCGGTGCGTGGATTTCCTGTCGCCACGCGATCAGAAGATCGCGAAGTTCTTTGGCTTTCTGAGGCTGCGCTTGCGCTAGATTCTTCGATTCGCCGATGTCTTGGTCCAAATCGTAGAGTTCGAGTCGACCATTCTCGAGGAACTCCATAAGTTTCCAATTCCCAGCGCAGACGGTGCTCACTGGTGTCGTTCGCCAGTTATCGCCCCCTGCACCGAGGTAACCGGGGAAGTGTTGATAGATCGCTTGGCGAGGCCAATCAGCACTGGGGTCTTTCATCAGTGGTACGAGGCTCTGGCCGTCGAGGACTTGGCTCGGTTTCGGGGCGTTGCCCAGTTCCAAGAGCGTTGCATAGAGATCGACATGAATCGATGGCGTGTTGCACTGGATCTTGGGCTCTATCACCGTCGGCCAACGAACGATCAGAGGGACGCGCGTGCCACCTTCGTAGAGACTGCCCTTACCGGAACGCAGGGGAGCATTATCGGTGACACCGCCTGATTTTTTGATCCCTTCGCGGACGTATCCACCGACTCCTCCGTTATCGGAGGCAAAGATGACGACGGTGTTCTCGGTAAGTTTCAGGGCATCGAGAGTCGCCATGATTCGACCGACACTTTCATCGACCGAGGCGATCATCGCTGCATAGGTTGGATCGTTGTGTCCTTCGCCGTCGGGTTTGGTTTCACCGATTTTCTTTTCGAAGTGAGCGATCCAATCGGGTTTGGCTTGATGAGGGCCGTGGACTCCAAAGTGAGGCAAGTACAGAAAGAACGGTTTTTCGTGATGGCGCTCGATAAAGTCCACCGCGCGATCGGTCAGGAAGTCGGCTAGGTACTGGCCTTGGGGATATTCCACCTTGGGATTGGTCTCGAAGTCAAAGTGGACCCCTGCGCTGACGATCGCTTCATCAAAGCCTCGCTGGCCTGGGTGGTACTTGTTGGCTTCTCCGATATGCCATTTCCCGAACATGCCTGTCGCATAGCCAGCCTTCTTGAGTTGCACAGCGATCGTGTCGCGATCCAGGGGCAATTGGGTCAGATTGTCGACCGGTCGCAGGGGTCGTTTGGACCAATCGAAGCGATCGATGCCGCCGACGGTGTAGATGCCGGTTCGGGCCGGATGCTGTCCGCCGAGGATCGCGGCCCGGGTGGGGGTACAGTTTTGGCAATGGTGATGGTTTAGGAATCGGATGCCTTGGCTTGCCAACCGATCGATGTTAGGCGTTTCGTAATAGCCAGAGCCGTAGCAAGCAAGGTCGGTGTATCCAAGATCGTCAGCCAGGATAAAGACGATGTTCGGCGGGGCTGCATGGTTCGAACCGTTCGCCCCGAAAACGAAAACAACCGCGAATGAAACTTTCAGCAACCAAATCAGGCTTGTTAGGTTTTTTACACTCGACATAAAGCAGCGACCTTGGATTCAGAGACTGCGGACACTGGCGTGATCCGCATCAGTCTACCCGATTCACAAGGCCGCTGCATGGATTTGGTCGAGCCTTCAAGCCTTTTGCATCCGGCGGTTGCGGTCTAGGCTTGGGCCACTCGCTTTCGGCGATTGCGCCAGATCAAGCCCGCAGTACCTCCTGCAAACCAAAGAGCCATCGAGGCTGGCTCGGGGACCTCTGGATTGGTATAGGTGAAATCCCGATCGAGCATCCAGGCATCTGGACCATCGTTGAAGTTGGTGTACTGGTAATAGAGGTAGATGAAAGTCGAATTGTTGACGCCGGGTCCAGAGAAGACCGAGTTCGGAAGATAGAAATTCATATCTGCCCCGCCGGTTCCGACCGAGCCGTCAACACGGAGTGTGTAATCCTTGAAACTATCCATATCGTAGACTTGGGGAGCGAGGCTGGTTCCGAGCTGAGTCAAGTCCGTGAGAGTTCCTAAGCTTGACGTGTACACTTTGAGCATCTCGATGTCCACGTGATCGTCTACTTCGGATTGATTTTGATTCGCGTCAAACAGGAAAACTCGAAAGAACCCGTCGGTTGTTGTCGGGATATCCCCAAGCTGGATCGTATGGGTTTTGCCGCC
>JBJTAQ010000371.1:0-16657 GCA_046090945.1 Pirellula sp. | reverse complement strand
CGATTTAAAGCATTTTGGAAGGACACCGGTTGGCTGTGGACCGTATTTTTTGTGATCATCCTAGGATTGATGACCTTCGTAAGTTTGGTCTTCCTAGCCGCCATCCCCCTGCTGATCGTGATCTTCATCTACTTTTCTCTGGTCCGCTACGATGAAGATGGGAATTTCATCGGGGCCTAATTTGGAGGATCGAACGCGCCTTCGCTGGTGAGCATGCGGATCGTCGGAGATTCGGTTTCGCCGAGGTTGCTCAACGCTTCGTCGGGATTCGAGTTTTCACCGATGGCAGTTCTTTTTTGGACCAATTTTCGAGTCGATGTCGCGATCCCCTGCGTGACGGCTTGCTGAGCACTGATCGGCTGGGCGCTTCGCATCGATACCAAAGAACTGGTTTTCATGAACTCCGAGCGAACATCCGGCGAGATTTTAGTGAGTCGCGAAGCGACTTGTTGAAGGCCTTGAGGATTCAATCGAGCGGTCTGCGAAATTTGAGAAAGAAAGCTTGAGCATTCGATAAAATTTTGATCGGCCGTTTTTGCGACCAGAGGACCTAGTGTCTTTACCACCAGATCGGCTCCGGCATTTTCCAAACGCATGAAGGCATCCATCCAAGCGACCATGCCGGGACGACCGTCGGGTAGTTTAACCGGACGGTTGTGCAAAGCAACAACGCATTGACCTCGCAGTTCACGAGGCCAAAGGTTTCCGTCGTACAATCCATCGCAATGGTATATGTGTAGCGAATCGCTGCCATAGACCAGGTCCAGTTTACAACCGGTTCCTGCGCCATCGTTGCCCTGAAGTTGGTACTGGCCGATTCGACTGAGGGTCACCTTGGTGATCCCCATCAAGTCCCAAATATTGACGATGACTTCAGGGTGACGTACTAAAAAGCGAAACATGTCTGGATCGCTTTCAACGGTTTGGGCAGGCATGCGTCGAAAATAACTGACATCTTCGACAACGGTACGGATACGTTCAGATGCTTCTGGAGTTAGTTGCTGGAATGGCAGAGAGCGGACGGCGGAGACTCGGGTTTCGCGAGTACTGGATCCCTCTTCGAACTCGCGGATCGCTTGAAGTTGCTGGACGTGCGCCGACTGTGCGTGTGACTTCGAATGGCCGATGAGAGCAGACACGGCCAACAGGATCACAGCCAAGTCGGACCATCGTCGCCTCAGATTCGTAAAATTACCGAATATGAATATCGGTCGCATCGATGGTCCCAGATCCGAGTTGACTCGGAATGCTTGGAGGATGGATTCAGTGTGACGCCCCAGCCCCATCCTTGAGAATCCCCCCCAAGGACACGAATTGTCCGCGCGCAGGCCATCACTTGGGGATTCCATCGGCATCCGCTGCACAAAACCCAAGAAGAATTGCCTTTTTTCGCTTAGGACCCTCTGACAGGGTGTTCTACCGGGTCGCGATTCGTTCCGTATAATCAGGGAATTCCAAGTAATCCAACAAATCCCGAGTTTTTTATGCAGGATTGTCATGTGGCCCCAAGGGGCTCGGTTCAGGCGGCTTTGTACCTGCTCTTACTTTTTTGCACCCTTGCAGCGGGCGGATGCACCCCAGAGTCGCCCTCGACCCTCAAGAATCAACCCACAGGAAAATTAGGTGACGCTGAGGCGACGGATTCGGGGCTGGCTGAAACATCCCGAAACTCCGGATCGCCCGCTGCGGCAACTCCAAGCGATGCTGGGCAACCGGAAGAATCTCGCCCTTTGCAGGAAGCATTGCGGACCGATTCGCTTAGAGCACTGCTAGCCGATTGCCTGAACACCTATCGAAAGCTCGAGCGTTACCAAGACAACGGACAGTTGGTAATCCAAGGTTCATCGACGCTGACCTTACCGATGCAGGTAGCTTGGGAAAAGCCCAATCGATTAGGCTTGCGAACCGGTTCGATGCAAGGTGTCTGGACGAGTGCAACTTGGGAAGCGCAGAGCCTTGGGTCTCTCAACCCGTTCCCCAACCAGCGGCTCGTGCGTCCCTTGCCCTCGAAGATCGATTTGAGTTGGGTCGCCGATGATGCGATGGGTGGTTTGCTGCAAGACCCTATGTCCAAACCGTTTCAGTTGGAGTTGCTGCTTTCTAGCGATCTATCAGAGAACCTTGCGGGTGGCGATTCGAAACTCTCGGAGCCTGAGCCAGCCTCATTTGATGGCATCCAATGTCGTCGTGTGGTTGTTGAAAGGTCGGCTGGATCAGAGCAATTGCGTTGGGTATTGTGGATCGATCCGGTGAGCAAGTTGCTTCGAAAGGTTGAATTACCATCGCGGTTTTATTATCCGACTATCCCAGCCGATCAACTTGCTGGAGTCGCATGCGCGATGGAGCTCAGAGGAGCTAGCGCAGAGGCTGCGATCGACTGGAGCAAGTGGAGTCTACCAACGGTCCCGCAAGAGGTTCGAGTTTCCAGGTGGGTCATTCCACCCCCGATCGCATCAACACCGATTCTTGGCAAGGTGATCCCTCCGATGGATCTTAAGGATGTCAATGACTCGGTCTTGCTCGACACAGCCGAGCCTAAGAAGCCTTGGAATGTTCTGGTTTGGATTTCGGATCGAGAAGAGTCGCGGCGGCTTGTCGATGATTTACTCGCTGTCAACCGCGTCTTGGTCGAGCAGGAGCTCGCTCCTTCTTGCAACATCTATCTTGTTTGTGGGCTGGCTGAATCCAAAGGTGTGACTGAAAAGCTGAAGTTTTGGAATTGCGATATTCCTTTGGTTGTAGATCGCCTTGGAACTATATCCAAAGAGTTTCAGGTACCTCAAGCACCGGCGATGATTCTCATCGATCGTTCGAGGCGGGTTCAGGTTGGCGAATATGTCATCACTCCACAAACAATCGCTTCCATTCCGGAGCTTGTCAGCAAGCTTCGCGGTCAACAAGATTTGGCAAATCGGCAACTGCAGCAGGACCTCGACAATCAAGCCCGTTTTATTGGGGCTTTGCATCGCGTTGCGATGGACAAAGAGCAGATCGCTAAGTTGCCGGAAATTGTGGAGTTTCCTTTTCTCATGCACGGTATGCGTCGGGATTGGAAGGTGGAACTCGAGTCTCCTTTGGTCAGCGCCGGGGGTGTTTGGTATCCGCAAGCGGCACTAGAGGTTCAAGCCACACTACCTGCAAAGCAGATCGTGATGTCAACTTTGGATGAGGACGGAAGGTTGCAATTGGTTGCCATGGATGGAACCAAATCTATTTGTGCGAGTATCGATCCCGAGCAGGCCGATGGCGCTAAAAGGTTATGGACCAGCGTGGACCCCTGGACCCATCGATGGGTTGCTGTGGTCCCTGAAGGTTTACCCAGGTTTTGGATTGCATCGACTCAAACCGCAGTTGGCGCTAATGCGGTCGCAACGGCCTATAACACTCAATCTGCAGAGAGTCCAGTATGTCATGCTTGGATTTCGGAGCAATTGGGTGATGGGCAAGCGTTGAAATCTAAGCTCGCGGTCGGCACGAGTGAGTCTCGCTTGATGATCATTGAACCAAGTACTGAGCAGCGGCTTGATGGAACCTTTCGGGAGCCTCCAGTGTCCTTCGTTCCTGGTTTGAATTCTGAGGGGCGATTGATCGAATGGGATGTTCTGTATCCCGATGGAAGTTTGCACAAGATACCCAATTTGACCCGTTCGGTTGGCGAGTCGATACCTGGAGAAGCGTTAGAAGCCAGACTCGATCGACTTGGAGTGAGAGCCTTAGGGGGAGCTTGGCTATGGGGAAAGCACTGGCCATCGAACGCAGTGTCTGATCTTGGTCAGGCCCGCGAAGTGTTTTTGGGCAAACTCACAAGCGGAGAAACTGGATTGTTTGTGGCCAATCACCTTCATCAAACGATTGCGGAGCGACCGCTGTGCGTGCGGCCCGAGCAATCGCGATTGATGGGGACGGCGCGAATCGCTGATGGAACGCTGATGGGGTTAGCTACCGGTCCAGGACGGATTTTGCATCTATTCTCAGGAGACCTTCGGATGATGGATCAAGCCTCATTTAGTTCGAGGATTTTTGGGGCTACGATTATCGGTTGGCAAGGGGATTTGAAACTGATTGTAGCTTTGGAGAAAGAGGTTAGTTGTTGGAGTATCGACATCCCGGATCCTCCTTCTCGAAGGCAGCCCGGAAGTCCTCAATAATCCTTGATCCGAACGATCTGGAATTCGTGCCTCTGGTATGATCGATCCTGATGTACAGAAGCTGCGAGTCGACTGGTTCGGTAACGTTTGTGCAAAACCGGCTGTGTTTGTACACTAGGTGCCGCCGGGGTTAAAAACCGGCAAAGTTCAAGGCGAACGCTGCGATCCACGGGGTTTCAAAGGACCTCCCCTCGGACATCCTAGAATGAAAGCTTAAATCGGATGAAGCCCTGGGCAATTTACCACGAACATCCCCATTGGTTCCGACCACTTTTTTCGGAACTAGATCGAAGAGGGATCCAAACTGTCTCGCTTGACCCGCGGGCCCATTGGTTCGATCCGAGCCAGCAGCAGTCGCCTTACTCACTGGTATTCAATCGCATGAGTCCATCGGCATACCTTCGCGGTGGGCTGCAAGGTACCTTTTACACCCTGCAGTGGCTTGACCATTTGCAGCGGCTCAACGTTCCAGTAGTCAATGGACTTGGGGCCTTCACGATCGAGACGAGCAAGGCTCGGCAGTTGACGCTGCTAGCGAGTCTTGGGCTAGGTTATCCGCGCTCGCGCGTGATCAACCACCCAAGTCAGTTTGAGCAAGCGCTCGATGGGTTAAGATTTCCGATCGTGCTCAAGGCTAATATTGGGGGGTCTGGTGCTGGGATTGTGAGGTTTGATACCAAAGAGGCCTTGTACCAAGCTGGCCGCGAAAATGGGCTCGATTTTGGAATCGATCACACAGCGCTGTTGCAAGAATACATACCGGCCCGAGGTGGTTACATTGTCCGAGTGGAGCTTTTGGGAGGCAAGTACCTTTATGCCATTGAGGTCCACACAAGCGGCGAGTCTTTCAATCTGTGCCCAGCAGATATCTGTCAGAGATCTGATGGTGTGGAACTTGTTCGTTCGGCTTGCCCGATCGATGCTCCTAAATCGGGTTTGAAGGTACAAGCATGTCGTCCGTCGAATGAAATCATCGCAGCCTGCGAGTCTATTATGTCCAAGGCTCAGATCGATGTTGGTGGCATTGAGTTGATGATTGACGATCGGGACGGTAGCATCGTGTACTACGATATCAACGCACTTTCGAATTTTGTAGCCGATCCGCTGAATGTGATCGGGTTTGATCCTTTTTCCTGTTTAGCGGACTATTTAGTTGAGCGAGCATGATGCGGTTTGGTTATTGGTTGCCGGTTTTTGGTGGTTGGCTAAGGAATGTTCCCGATGAAGGGATGCAGGCCACTTGGGATTATGCCAAACGGTTGGCGCAGCGGAGCGAACAGTTGGGCTACGATCTGAGTTTGATCGCTGAGTTGAATCTGAATGACATCAAAGGTATTCAGGCTCCTTCGCTGGACGCTTGGTCAACTGCTGCAGCTCTGATGGCTGTCACCCAGCGGATCGAGTGGATGGTCGCTGTTCGACCAACGTTCCACGCGCCGGCGCTGTTGGCCAAGCAAGCTGCGAACATCGACCACATCGGCGGAGCTGGCCGTTTGAGCATCAACGTTGTTTCGAGTTGGTGGCAGGACGAGGCCGAGAAGTATGGGGTGGAGTTCGAGCAACACGACCGACGCTACGAGCGCACCAGCGAGTGGCTCGACATCGTCGATTCACTTTGGAGCAAGGATGGGGTGGATTATCTGGGGGAGTTTTATCAGATCAAGCATTCGATGCTGCAGCCCAAGCCGTTGACCAAGCCTAGACCAACAATTTATGCAGGCGGCGAATCCGAAGCTGCCAAAGAACTGATCGCATCGAAATGCGATGCTTATCTAATGCATGGTGATCCGCCAGAACGCATTGCAGTGAAAATTCAAGATATGAGATCTCGACGAGAGCGGCTTGGACTACCCCCGATGCGCTTCGGCCTAGCCGCTTACGTGATCGCTAGAGATAGCGAGCAACAAGCGGTTCAGGAGTTGCGAAGGATTACGAATGTGAAACAATCCGCTCTAGGCTACGAAAACTATCAGCAGTGGTTGGCCGGAACTCAACTTGAGCGTCAAGTCAGCCTCGAGGACTATTCGGTTAGTAACCGCGGATTGCAGGCTGGGCTGGTCGGTTCCCCCGGCCAAATTCAGGACCGAATCGCGGAATTTCAAGCCGTTGGGGTCGATTTGCTGCTGCTGCAATGCAGTCCTCAGATCGAGGAAATGGAGCGATTCTCCGAGTGCGTGATCAAGCACTTTGGACAAACTGCAAACAGCGGTTAGAATAGGCAAACCACCCGCCTATCGCATCACCTACCCTCCTGCTTTGGTGCCCCACCGATAATGTCGTCGATACCTTGGTCGATCTCCGAAGACTCTCTGGATGTGAATTTTACGGTCCCTCAGCAACTGAGGCTCCGATTCACTCGCGATTGTTTCGGCAACGATTGGGAGAATCTGATGCCTCTGTTCCTAGGCGACAGCGGTCGAGCTCGGCTGCAATGGTGGATCGATGAGTCGGTCGTCAAGGCTCATCCAGAGCTCTTGTCGAGAATCCACAGCAGACTTCAGGAGCATTCAGACGCGTTGGAATTGGTATCGGATATTCATGTGATTCCGGGTGGTGAGCAGGTCAAGAACGAATCAAAGTACGTCGATGAGATTTTTTCCACCATCGAATCTGACGGGCTCGACCGACGCTCCTATATTTTGGTTGTCGGCGGAGGTGCATTGCTCGATGCAGTTGGCTACGCAGCTGGCATCTCCCACCGAGGCATTCGATTGGTCCGTTTCCCAACCACGACGTTGGCCCAAGCCGACTCGGGCGTAGGGGTCAAGAATGCGATCAATGCGTTTGGGAAGAAGAACTGGAAAGGGACCTTTGCAGTTCCATGGGGTGTTGTCAACGATCAGACTTTGCTCTCGAAACTCCCCGACCGCGACTTTCGCGCCGGATTTTCAGAATCCGTAAAAGTGTCGCTTTTGAAAAGTCCTTCTGCGTTTCGCTTTTTATGCCAACATGCCAAGGATATTGCAGCCAGGGATTGGACAGCGGTCATGCCAGCTATCCGCTCAAGTGTTTTGATGCACCTACACCACATCACCCATGGCGGAGACCCGTTCGAGATGCAAGAAGCCAGACCCCTGGACTTTGGCCATTGGTCGGCGCACAAACTCGAGCAGATCACCCAGTACCGTTTGCGTCATGGCGAGGCAGTTTCGATCGGTGTTGCCCTCGATACTTTGTACTCCCATTTAATGTTCGGCCTGGACCGTCAGGATGCGTTGAGCACCGTTAATGCTCTGCTGGATTTACATCTCCCGATCTATGATTCTTCGTTAGCCTCCAGCAAGGTATTCGAAGGTCTCGAGGAATTCCGACAACATCTCGGAGGTCGACTCACTTTGACCATGCTCAAGGGCGTTGGACAAGTCCACACGGTCCACGAGGTGAATCGGTCGGTGATGGAACAAGCTATCGATTGGTTGTGTAAACTAGATCTAAATTATCAATGGCAAAAAAATGTTGAGGCAAAAACATAACGACATCCGAAACGGTTGCCTTTTTGCCCTACCATCTTTTTGCCCTACCATCTTTTTGCCCCCTAACCGCAAACGATTCTTTGTAGTCGAAGGGACCCAGAGTTAATATTGACCCACAAGACAGCATCGAGTTTAGTGTTGCGTAAAAACCTACCAAGGTGGGACTCATACTGGTCAAAATCTTTTCTCAAACAAGTTATCTCAAAAGCAACTCCATGGTCGATCAGGTTGACCGATTGTCTACCCGTCCGTTGACCTCGCCACTGCGTTTCCGTGAACTGTCCACACTGATGTTCTCCTCCAGCAAGTGCAATCACTGCTTCCAGATAAAGCGCGCGGGAAAGCCCCGTCCCCCAATCCTGTAGAAGTGGCACCACGATCTGCTCTAGCCTTTGCGTCGCCCCATGGTCATTCCATTTAATTCGATCTGTTTGAAACTCGCGACGCTGCTCCAAGGATTCGTGACAGTTCACAAACCGATGTTCGACTCGTTCCGCTCCAAAATTGATCAACTTGCCATGCGACAGCCCAGTCAGCATCAAATACTGAATCAGTTGACTTTGGTGAGCAGTCGTCAGGGAAGTAGCAGCCTTGAGTTCGAACAGACAGCCGAGATCAACCAGGAGATCGATGTAAAACCGTTTCCGAAATTCTCCATGAATCAATGAGATCTCCAATTCCTCAATAGCACGACTACCAAGTAGTTGCTTCAGCGTAGAACGATAGATCGATTCGTGAAAGATCCGCCCTAGCTCGTTGTGAATCGTGAACGCATGATGTACCACTTCATAAGCAACTTTGCCAAATTCTTCCTGGCAACGCGTCCGGATCGGAATCGCTGTTGTGATCGGCATGACAAAAACTTGAGAAATGACTGGGACGGCAAACAACACAAAGATCGCGTGACCGAGAGGATTATATCGCCACACCCTTTTTCCCCTGTTTTTTGGTTCGCATTATTTTGTCACCCTCGTCTTTTTGCCCCTCTACAGACTACTGCTCAATGGTTCGGAAATCGAAACAGTCGATCGATTGCTTGCAATCACTCGATTCAAGTCATCCTTGGCAAAAAAATGGTCAGGCAAAAAGATGAAGACATCCAAAACTACCATCTTTTTGCCACCTCATCTTTTTGCCCCTCTACAGACTACTGCTCAAAGGTTCGGAAATCGAAACAGTCGATCGATTGCTTGCATTCACTCGATTCAAGTCATCCTTGGCAAAAAAATGTTCAGGCAAAAAGATGAAGACATCCAAAATTACCATCTTTTTGCCACCCCATCTTTTTGCCGAAACTGGCCGGCGGCCCCCTGAATTCCGAGAAATCTTCTAACCATTGGGCAATCCAGGAACGGCCTCCGATCAAGAGAAAAAAACCTCCGCGTCCAAACTTGTCCGGTGAGATATACTAAAATCGTCAAGGACAGATTTGGTTCCGGCCGATCAATTCTCACTTTCCAAGAGGTTATCATGCAATCGCACACGACGTGTTGCTTTTTAGGGAAACTCCCCTGGATACTCCCGTTGTTATTCGGAGCCGTCATAACAACTGTTATGGTCAAATCGACTGCAAAAGCATTGGCGATCGATCCGCCCAAGACGACCAAAGATGAAGACGGGAAAGAGACAGCCAAAGTCGCAGTTGGCCGAGGAGGTCAACCCACACCTAAGTCGTCGGCTAGCAAGGGGAAGAAGATGAACGAACCCGAATACAACAAGCTCACGCCTGAAGAACAATGGGTCCTTCTTAACAAGGGTACCGAATACGCCTTTACCGGAAAGTACACCGATCATTTTGTTGAAGGGACTTACATCTGCAAGCGGTGCAACGCGCCCTTGTACAAATCGAGTGACAAATTTCACAGTGGTTGCGGCTGGCCCGCTTTCGATGACGAGATCAAAGGTGCGGTCCAGCGAGAGACCGATGCCGATGGTTTTCGAATCGAGATTACTTGCAAGAATTGCGGTGGCCACCTCGGGCACGTCTTTAACGGCGAAAAAATGACCAAAAAAGACACTCGCCACTGCGTCAACAGCATCTCGATCAAGTTCGTGCCCAAGGCCAAAGAGCTTCCCCCAGTCATCACTGCCAAGAAAGCAGATGGGGCCAAGGACAACAATTCGCAGACCGAACCCGAAGACAAGGCTGCAAAGAAGCCTTAGAACGATCAAGCTTGGATTTTCAAACTAATCTCCAAGCATCATTATCGCAAGCGACTTAAGCAATCGCTTGCGATCCCAGTCCGACACGAACTCTGCCGTCAACCGATCAGGTATTTGAACCGACCGAACCTCAATACCCGCCTGCAGTTGCATCGATCGCCAAGTTCTGTGAATTTCGGTTTGGGCTAATTGTTCGATTGAAAACCGTTCGCTTGGAATCCTCCAATCGCTAGCCCGAGTCTCTGTGGAGCGATTCTGGTCTGATTGACTTTCCGTGGTCCTTATCAAACTGACTGGGAATCGTTTGGGATTTAGCAAGAAGATGGGCTGATCGGCCGAGTCGAGCACCGGGAGCATCGACACACTTTCCCTGATTGCAGCCAAGTTGGCCACGTAATGACTGCGGCTTTCTCTCTGATAACGCCATTGGGGATCGACCCGCCGAGCATAATGCTCGACCCAATACGATTTTGAAACCTCATCGAAATCTTCCCAGCTTTCGAGCCAGGGGCTATCGGCCAATCCCCGACACTCCGGCACACTCAGCGCCAAGCGGTAGACCAAGAACTGTTCGAGTTTCCAGTCCCCTTGCTCGGACTTACCGAATCCCCATCGATTCGAAGTGCCTGAGACGATCTCTTTGTAGAATGGTTTCGAGCTTGGTTCGATCGAAATCGCTTGAGGTGTTCCATCGACCAAAATTCGGATCGAGTCGGGTTGCCCCAATCCATCGTTGATGATCGCGATCTGCAATCTTTGATTGGCCGGCAAACGATCCTCAAGTTTTACTGCGAGTCCAGAGAGATCGGGATCGTGGAGGGCTCGCAACCCAAGACGGCCTTGTTCCAATTCAACCAGCAGCATTCTTTGTAAGTTGTCCGGGAGAGTACCTTCTTGAGATTGAATAAACAGCAGTGTGCGCGTTTTGGAATCGACTATTTCCTGGGAAAAGCTCGCTTCGAAGACCAGCGTCCACTCTCGAAAAACTCTTAGTGGCAGCGAGGGTTCCATGGCGTTGCCGATTAATTCCGAGGCTTGTCTGTTGGTGCTGTGACTGGGCCAACTCCAGGTGATTTCCTCGTCGGGTATTTTGGGCCAAGTCTTCTGGGCTTGCCACCATCGCTTGATTTCATTCGAATCTTTTCGACTCAATTCCGAGAGTCTTTGAAAATCCTTTGCCTCCGTCTTTTGGATCGAGTCCAGGGCGGTTTGAAATTGGAGCACCAGATTAGATTCGATGGGTGTGGGAGTTTCGTCGATTTTATAGCGTGACTTTTGACCTGCCAGATACCATGCGTACGTAGGCAGCTTCAAGTTCGCATCGGAAGCTCCGACGAGTTGGCTTTGCACAAATGCATCGAAGCGGGTGTTGTCCCGAAAGCTCGCGACAAGCCAGTTGCGGAAGCGTTTGGTATCCCAACCTGGACGATCGAAGTTTGCGAGACTTTTAGCGTCTGCAGTATCGAATTGAAAATGGTCTTTGAGCCAAGCGTCGGCTTGTGCATCGGCATAAGCTTGAGATCCGAACAGGTCGCTGAGCATCTGATCAAATGCTTCTTGACGACTGTTTCCTACCATGCTGGCCAATTTTTGCGATTTGGATTGCTCCAGCGATGTGTTGGTCAGCGCCTTGTAAACATTGTTCAGGGATTCTCTCCAGGTGGTTTGGTCGGCATCGAGTAAGGCTTCGGGCAGAGCGAAATGCTGAGCACCGAGCAATTCGGTATTTACGAGCAACAGTGCAACGCAAACAACCCTCGAAAACATTTGACAAAAAGAAAACCAGATCACCTGCGAGGCGATCTGGTGGAATGTATTTCGATTCAGAACGTTCACTGCGTTACCTTCGTAGGTAGCCGACTGAAAGATCAAAACGCGATCGGCCTAGGGTTCAAGGCTTACGGTAACGGTCTTCGATTCGGTATAAGCTTTGAGGCCTTCTTCGCCCAATTCGCGACCTTGTCCACTCATCTTGAAGCCACCGAAGGGAGCAGCCGCATCGAAGACATCGTAGCAATTGACCCATACGGTACCGGCCCTCACTCGCTTAGCAAATTCGTGGGCGCGACCAACGTTGCGGGTCCAGATTGCGGCAGCCAGGCCGTAGAAGGTGTTGTTTGAGCGTTTGATGAGGTCTTCCCAATCCTCGAAGGTCAGTATCGACATCACAGGTCCGAAGATTTCGTCTTTGGCGATCGACATCGAGTCGGTCACGCCGTCAAAAACAGTCGGTTGTACGAAGTATCCTCGGTCGCCAAAGCGAGCACCACCGGCGATGCACTTTGCGCCCTCGGAGTTCCCCTTGTCGATGTAGCTCATAATTTTGTCGAACTGGGCTTGGTCGACCTGTGGCCCTTGTTCTGTTCTGGTCGAGAGCGGGTTGCCGACGCGGCGGGCTTTGGCGAGTTTTTGGACCTTTTCAACGAACTCGGCATGAACACGCTTGTCGACAAAGACTCGGCTACCGGCACAGCAGCATTGGCCTTGGTTGAGGAAAAGCCCGATGTAAGCACCTTGAGCGGCACGATCGAGGTCAGCGTCGGCCATGACTACGTTGGGACTTTTGCCACCGAGTTCGAAAGTTAATCTTTTGAGAGTCTCGGAGGCATCGCGCATGATGACTTGAGCGGTGCGGTGTTCGCCGGTGAACGCGATTTTATCAACGCCTGGGTGTCGGACTAGCGAGGCGCCTGCGGTGGGGCCAAAACCCGGAACAACGTTGATAACGCCGTCGGGAAATCCCGCTTCTTTGGCCAATTGAGCCAATCGCAGGCAACTAAGTGGTGTTTGTTCGGCGGGCTTCATCACGATGGTACAACCTGCTGCGAGAGCAGGTCCCCACTTCCAAGCCACCATGAGCATGGGAAAATTCCAGGGGATAATTTGGCCGGCCACCCCGACCGCTTCACGTCGCGTGTAGGTTAGGTAGTTGCCTCGGATAGGAATCGTCGAGCCGTGTATTTTATCCGCGTAGCCAGCGTAGTAGCGGAGGCAGTCCAGGACCAAAACCAGATCGCCGTATCGGGCTTCGCTGATCGGTTTGCCGTTGTCCAGGCTTTCCAGAGCGGCCAATTCATCGATCTGTTCTTCGATCAGATCGGCCAAGCGGTACATCAGCTTGCCACGATCGCGGGCGTCCATACGGGACCAAGGTCCTTCGTCGAAAGCTTTGCGGGCAGCTTTCACGGCTAGATCGATATCGTCCTTATCACCTTCGGCGACTTGGCAGATCTCCTCTTCGGTCGCTGGGTTGATTGTGGCAAAGGTTTTGCCCGAGAGGCTCGGCCGCCACTTGCCATCGATGAAGCATTCGGTGTGTCGAATTTTGGGGGTGTTTACAATCTTTTCTGCATCTGCAACAGCCATAGTGTCCAAGACTCCGTTGGGGGGGGAAGGATCTACTGAGGAACCAAGGGAATTCGTATCCGTAAGAATATCCGTTTGGGGTGAGCGTTGCCAGTGCCGGAAAAACCGTTACCGATGGCACAAAACCTTAAAAACGGGGAATCCTTTGGGCTGAAAAAAACCTGGGCCCGTTACAATAGAGGGCAGAATCTTTGGCGACTTGATTCCACACGGACCGGATTATTTTCATGCGAACCCATCAAATCAAAAGAATTTCAACGGGGCTATGGCTGGGGCTCATGTTTTTGGGGCATCATTCACAAGCTCAGATTGTCCAGATCCCAAGCATGGGCACCTTCAGCATTTCGTCCTCCTTAGCCGTGCCTGACGGTGGCTCTGCTCACATGGGTTCCAACCGCAACAGTATCGGCAGTAGTGTTCCCGGAGCGATGGGTCAATCAAGTACCGGATCTAGCGTTTCGGTCTCTGCAACGGTGATCGATTTAGACGAGCTCGATCGTATGATTCGCTCTCAAGCGTCCAAGTCATCGAGCGAACCGAGTTTGAAGCAGTTTGATCCGGCTGGCTACTCACGACTCCCAGCCAAGGGGCGAGGCCGAGTCGACCCACCCGATTACGACTATCTTGCCGCCTTGAGCGGTGACTCTCCTGATCGGCCACATGTCAGCGGCTACGGTAGTATGCTGCACGAGACCGATTCAGATGCGACAAAATATTATTTGAACTTAGCCAATCTCGCTCGTCAGCGCGGGCACTGGGCATCGGTCGAAACCTATTACCGGTTGGCTTGGCAGAGCCTGCCTCAAACGCGCCGTGACATCGCTCTGCGGTCTTTAGAAAAATCGCGTTCAGAAGCATCCAAACAGCGCCTGATGCCAGGGTCTGCTACACCTAGCAAGAAAGCAACACCAGCTAGATAAGCTATCCGAGCCACGCTTGGCGAACAACTCTTTCTATGACGCAAATACCTTCGCGCATCAACATCAGATCCTTGCAAGCGATGAAGAAGCGGAGCGAGAAGATCGCGATGCTGACCGCTTACGATTTCCCTACGGCTCAACTGCTCGATCAGGCTGGCGTACATTGCTTGCTGGTTGGTGATTCGCTCGGAATGGTCGTCCAAGGGCATGAGACGACGATTCCGGTGACCTTGGAGCAAATGATCTACCACGGTCAGATCGTCACGCGAGCGGCCAAGCAAGCGATGGTGGTTGTCGATCTTCCCTTTCCTGTCGGTCAGATCAGCGTTCCGCATACGGTCGAAGCGGCCGCGAGGATCATGAAGGAGACACAATGTCAGGCTGTGAAGATGGAGGGAGGTCATCAGCAGACCGATTCGATTGCAGCGATGGTCGACGCTGGAATACCGACAATTGCTCATATCGGACTCAGACCACAGAGCGTGCATGCACTTGGCGGCTATCGAGTTCAAAAGGATTCCGAAAGGCTCATGAAGGACGCAATTGCAGCCGAGCGATCCGGCGCTTTTTGCGTGCTCATGGAGTGCGTTCCAGCCGAGTTGGCCCGGGAAGTAACCGAAAAACTTAGCGTGCCTACGATCGGAATTGGTGCCGGTCCCTATTGCGACGGGCAGGTGTTGGTGACCAATGACATGCTGGGTTGGAATTCAGGATATATCCCTAAATTCGTTCGCAAGTTTCGGGATTTAAGGTCTCAGGCACTCGACGGCGTGAAAGAATATTGCAAGGAGGTCCAAGAAGGATCGTTTCCTGGTCCTTCGGAATCGTTTTGAAAGCTATGAACCAACCATTACCGATCATCCATCCCGACGCGACGAACTCTGGCCAGAATGCCAACGGAAACGTCGTGTCGCGATATTTAGATAACTTGGGAGAAAGGCAACCAACCGGGCCGCTGGCGAAATCGCCGCTGCCGATGTCGATGCAGGAGGCAAAAGCCAGGGGTTGGAATGAACTCGATGTGGTTTTCGTCACGGGTGATGCTTACATCGATCATCCGAGCTTTGCGATGTCGATTCTAGGACGAGTTCTCGAGGCGGCCGGGTATCGCGTTGGGATCGTCAGTCAACCCGATTGGCAATCGTGCAAGGATTGGCAACGTTTTGGTAGGCCGCGATTATTCTTTGGGATCAGCGCTGGGAATATGGACAGCATGATCAACCACTACACGGCCAACCGCAAGGTCCGCAACGACGATGCTTATTCACCAGGTGGACGGATCGGGCTCAGGCCTGACCGCGCGACGTTGGCCTACTGCCAGCGTGCCCGCGAGGCTTACAAGGGAGTTCCTGTAATCGCCGGCGGTGTCGAAGCTTCCTTGCGTAGGCTAGCCCATTACGACTATTGAAGCGACAAGGTTCGGCGAAGTATTTTGCTCGATTCCAAAGCGGACTTGGTCGCATTTGGGATGGGAGAGAATTCGATCATCGAAATCGCTCGCAGGCTCGAGGCCGGCCAAAGCGTCAAAGACCTACGAGACATGCGCGGAGTTGCTTACGCACTCGGTGCCTCCGAGGCGATACCTGATGATGCTCTGGAACTACCGACCTACGAGGCTGTCTCGAGCGACAAAATCGCCTTCTCGATGGCAACCCGGATGATCCATCATGAAACCAATCCATTAAATGCTCGCAGGTTAGTCCAGAGGCACGGCAATCAAGCGGTCGTGTGCAACGCTCCGGCCCTACCTATCAGTCAGGAAGCCATGGACCGTATCTATGGATTGCCCTACACGCGGAAAGCGCATCCAAGCTACAGCGAGCCGATCCCTGCATTCAACATGATCAAGAACTCGGTGACGATCATGCGAGGCTGTTTTGGAGGCTGTACGTTTTGTTCGATCACCGCCCACCAAGGCCGAATCATTCAATCCCGGTCCAAAGAGTCCGTACTCCATGAAATCAAGCAAATGAGTCAGGACAAAGACTTCAAGGGGATCGTCAGCGACATCGGTGGGCCGACTGCCAACATGTATCACATGCGATGCACGCGCCCCGAGGTCGAGGCCGTCTGCAGGCGCCAGTCCTGCGTACATCCAAAAATCTGCAAACTGCTCGGAGTCGACCATCAACCTGTGATCGATCTGATGCGCCAAGCCCGCGAATTGCCGGGGATTAAGAAGGTGCTTGTGGCAAGCGGCATTCGCATGGATTTGGCAAGGCAGTCTCCCGAATATATTCGCGAGTTGACCGAGCACCATGTCGGAGGTCATTTGAAAGTAGCTCCGGAGCATGTAGATCCAGATGTGCTCTACAAGATGCGGAAGCCCGCCAACGATGACTTTGAGTTCTTTACTGAGCAGTTCAAACAGGCCTCGGCCGATGCTGGCAAGAAGCAGTTCATCATCCCATACTTCATCGCTTCGCATCCGGGCAGTTCGATCGAATCGATGATCGAACTAGCGGTATTTTTGAAACGCAATGGATACAAACCGGACCAAGTCCAGGATTTCATTCCAGCCCCCTTGGATGTAGCCACCAGCATGTACTACACTGGACTCGATCCGTTCACACTCAAAGAGGTCTAC
>JBJTAQ010000370.1:0-1574 GCA_046090945.1 Pirellula sp. | reverse complement strand
GCTGCGATGCCGATCTGCTTATCGAGTTCCGATTTGGTAATAGCATTCGAAAGGCTCAACCCCCCTCCGAAAAGCAGCAGGACCCCCCAAGGAATCCTATCGACGTCCTTCCATTCCAACACAGGTTTACCTAAAGGAAAGACTAATAGCAGCGCCAGTGCTGTCATGGCAATCCAAGCATCGTTGGCTGGCGCAAGCCGCGAATGCCAAGGGGTGTTCTCAAGCAGATCCAAGATCGGTGTTCGCAAAATCCAGCAAGCGGCAGCTAGGGCAAAGACGATCAAGGTGGTTCGCTGCTGCCAATTCAGTTGCGAAGTGGTTTTCCACTCCCGGGCCCATTCGCCAGGAACCGAAATACTGAGGTTCTTCATTGGCCAAAGGATCCAAACCATCCACACCCAGCAGCCGACGAGCAAGACGGCGACGACCGGCATGGCAACGAGCATCCAATTCCAAAATCCAATCTCCATACCACGTTCACGCAAGAACCCTGTAAAGAAAATATTCGGGGCGGTTCCCACAAGCGTTCCCATCCCCCCGATGCTAGCCGCGTAAGCCACACCGATGAGGATCGATTTCGCAAAGTTTGGATTGTCCGTTGTTGCGATCACGCTCATCGCAAGTGGCAGCATGAGCATCGTGGTGGCGGTGTTATTGATCCACATACTCAGCAGTGCCGTGCAAAGCATGAAGGCGGCGACGACGCGATTGGCGTTAGCACCAGCCCAGCGCAACAGGTACAGCGCGCCGATGCGATGAAGCATGGTTTTTTCAACTGCGAGTCCCAATCCAAAACCTCCGAGAAAGAAATAGACACTCTCGTTGGCATAGGGTGCACAAGCCTCCATCATCGCGGATTTAGCGGGATAGAGTCCGATCAACGGTAGTACGATCATGGGCAGCAGTGCGGTCAACTCGAGTGGGACAGGTTCCGTCATCCACCAAAGAGCCATCCACAAACTCAAGCCCGCCACCGCGGCCGCCAACGGCGGAAAGGCTTCGATCTGCAGAAGTAGAACATACGCTACTAAGGCGAGCACTGGCCCCAAAGGAAATGTGATTTTGTACATACCGGTCAGTATAAACGCTCGGTCCCTGGGAGCACTTGCATATCTAGAATTTGGAGGCCAAAACAGCCCTTAATACCCCTTGGCAGTACCTGTTGTGTTGTCCAAGGCGGCCTGTGCCCTAGCGAATTCGTCGGGAGCGTTGAGTTCCGAGACACGGATCAAAAGGATCACGTTTTGCATCTCTCCTTCATTGGACCGAGTCCGGAAAAAATGCTCTCCTAGCCCACGCGGTTCAGCACTTCCAGTGACAATCAAGCAATCGCCTCGTTGCATAGTCACCAGCAGGGCGAGCGAATCCCAAACGACACTCTCGCGGCGCTCTTCGGTCCGTATCGCAGCATCTTTGGCCACCACGCTTCTGCGGGTTTGCCCGTATTCGACCTCTGGACGTAACAATACCTGTGCCGATTGTGGACCGACGGGTTTTGCATAAAGCGAAAAGAGAAAATGGGGTGCTGGATACTGCCCACCGCGGAACCCATCCTCATTGTAAAAGAGCGTGAC
>JBJTAQ010000369.1:0-7703 GCA_046090945.1 Pirellula sp. | reverse complement strand
CCGCTGATGCTGACCGTTCTCGGGATGGGCTTTGGGATTCTGTTGATGATCCTCATTGCAGTAGCATTCAGTTCCACCAAAGGGCTCCGTTATGACACTGGGTTTTGGTTTTTGTTTCTTTCCATGCCCATGATGTACGCGACGGGTGTTGGGATCCTGCTGGTGGGTACCGAAAAGGAATCGCGTTCCTTGCTGTGGATGCGAACGTTGCCCGTCGGTGCAAAGCATGTCGCGTGGAACAAGCTTGTCGTCGCCTTGGTTAGCTTGGCTGTGGTATGGTTAATCGCTCTGTCTGCCTGGGCGCTTTTCGCGACGGCACTTGGAGCCCCACTGTATGTCGTCGGAGCACTTAACAACGCGGGTAACGAAACCCATGGATGGTTGTTGTGCGACTATTTGATGGTGTCTGTATTTCTATGCTTGGCAGGTTTGGCTTTCGCATGGAGGTTTGAGTCGCAGATTCTCTCCTTGGTATTGCTCATCCCGGCAGCTTTGGCGATATGGTTGCCATCCTATGGAATCAGCAAATTGCTCGAGGACAAAGGCTTTGGTGCGGCGCGTCAGAGTTGGCTCGATTCGGGGATCTACTTGGTGGGCTTAACGATCGGCAGTATCGTTGCACTGATTTATGGATGGCGAGTTAGTCAGAAGGCACTTTGTGCATCAGCTGCTCCATCGCAAACTTCAGATGCTTCGGTTTGGAATCATGCGATCTTTGGGCAAGCCAAAACGGGGGGGGCTCAATCCGAAGCCCGCTTGGCTGAGGCTTGGTCGCTCTGGCCGAGCGTCACACCACTTGGAGGAATGCTTTGGCAGATGATCCGTCAAAATGGAATCTGGTGGTCCTTGATAGGATTGTTGTCCCTGATTGTGTTAGGGATAGGTTCGGGCTGCGAAATCAAAGGTGGTATCACTCCGATCGAAGACCGTTGGATCTTCACGGTTCTTTTTCCGCTCGGTTTTCTATCCGGATTGCTGGGAGTTCTAGCCTTTCAATCCGACGGGATTCAGCAGCGAGTCCGCTTCTACGCTGATCGAGGGATGTCTCCGACGCTGCTTTGGCTGACGCGTCATTGGATTCCGGTAACGATCCTGATGGTATTGGCAATCGTTCGATATTTATCGCTTCGATTGGGGATGAATTCGCAATGGATCTTGCTCGATACCGTAGCGGTCCTTGCGGTTTGCTTGGCTACCTACATTGTCGGCCAATGGGTTTCGCAGTTCATCAAGAGTCCAGTTCTTTCGGCGATCGTTTTGCCGGCAGTGCTCTTGACGAACCTCGCCTATTGCATCTTCGCGGTCCTTGCCATGGAGGCACCTTGGTGGACGCTGATAGCATCCTTTGCGATCACTGCGTTTTCGACTTGGTGGATGATGAGGCCTTGGATGGAGCGGCGGATCGATTGGAAGTACTACTTGCAACACAGCGTATTTAGTCTTCTAGCGATGATCATCCCCTTGGTTCCCGGGCTGTGGAAGATCTGGAATCTGCCCAGTATGCCCTCGGAGGTTGGTGCGAAACTCCAGCAGATTGCTATGAAAAATCCAGCGGCCCAACGAATACCATTGTACATCAACAGCTATCTCACTTCGATTGAGAGAATCGACCAAGGTGGCATCCCGTTGGTGCTCCGTCGCAACGAGGAGGTTCGGGATTACCAACGAAATCAGATACTCGGACAAGCTGTGAATCCTGAGGTTTGGCTAGCCAATGGCGATCCGATGGACTTGCTAAAGACCTACATTGCTGAGCTTGCGAGCCTTCAAAACAGACTCATGAGCCCGCAAGTCGATTCCAAAACTGAAATAGACGTGTCGCTGAGCAAATACCGAGATGCGATGACGGATCTACCCAAAGTGGTGACGGTTTTGAGGTCCACTCGACGATTGCGACTCTGTGATATCGCTGAGCGAATTGAACTGACGGCCTTGGGTCACTGCAAGCACACCAAGGCACGCGAGTGGATGGGCGATAAAGCGTACGAATCTGTGGCGAGGTTCCTTGGTGATGATCAAGCCCGAGATGAGTCCAGGCGGGTCGCGCTTGCGACGGCTTGGTGGGAACCTCATCATGGCTTACATACCAATCGTCCCATTGCCGATTTCGGTCTAGACGGATATCCAACGCAGTATTTCGTTGGCCTAGCACGAAGAAATGAATCGACCTCGATACCCTCGAGCATAGGGCTGCTCAGAGGCCGTGATTTGTATGTCGCAGACTTGTGGAAGCTCTTGGAGTTACCGACCGGTAGCCAGCAAGCCGCTGCTCATCGAGAGTTGATGGATTCAAGAAATGCTTATGCGAGTCGGAACCCCGCCGATGGGCGATTCATTGTCCTGAGTCCTTACCCTACTTTATCCCCCGCTGAAACCTGGCGAGGTGAGTGGGAAGTCCTGGCTAAAAAACTACTGACGGAGGTAAATAGCCATGAGTAAGACCAAAAAAGACGCTTTTCCCAGTTGGGTGCTTGCAGCTATGCTTGCAAGCTGCCTTGCGGTCGTTGTACTTGGATTCCTTGTGAATCAATTGCTTGCCCGCGAAATCGCGATTCACCGTGAGCAGATTAGGCGGATGAGTTTGGTTGAGAGTCAGTCGGGGCTACTGCCGAATCCGAACGGACAATCAAGTCGGGGTATTGAAGCAAGCACCAAGGACTCCGATACGATACGCAGATGGGAAGGAGTACTAGCACAGATTAAGCATCCTTACATCGCGGCCCAGCAAACGGTACTCGCTGAGGAGTTGCCGCCGGTGCTCGATGCCGTATCATCTGTATCCGAAGAAGCAGATGCTACGCAGGAGGGGAGTATTGATCCGAAGGTCGTTGGGTTTCAAAATCCCGTGGGTTTAGCTCGATTTACGTTGGCCAATCGCCCGCTTTTAGACGCGATTTACGATTTGGTTTCTCAGTCGCTCGACGATGCTTGGTTCGTTCCAAGTATTGAGTATGAGGATTTGTATCGAATTCGCCAATTGATCTTATGGGACATCGCCAATTGCGTTAATTCCAAAGACAAAGATCGACTTGCGAAGGCCGTGGATGGCTATCTACGACTAACCAACCACTTCGGAAACCCTAATCGTGGAAACGAACTCGACGCTTTGGAGTGTTTGCTGCATCGAGGTCTGGACGAAAAATTGATCGATACAAAGTTCGTTGCAGAGTCACTTGAGCGAATCGCGAAAAATACGGCCCAGGCAAGCAGCTTCATCGATTCATTGCAGGGCGATCTTGACCTTGAAATGGCGCACCGGTTCTTTGTTTTTAGACACCCATTTGTTGGTGGTTGGGAACTTCCAAGCATCAAGGAAGCCGCTTTTGAAGAGTATTTGTACCGCAATAACTTTGGTGCTAATTCTGTCGTCCATGGGCACAAGGATCTCGGGGCTGCACTCAGATACTTTACGCTCGCACTGCGTGTGGCTCTGCTTCAAGCAATCCAAGAACAGGACGGGCAAATTCGGGTTCCTCAGGACATGCTATCTCGATTGCAGATGCCTGCGGAGATTCAAGGAGTTATCACTGCCAAGCTCGATGGAGAACCACTATCTACGCTATTCGAATATGACCAAAAGGGGCCAGGCATTGGAGTGCTCAAATTCAAGCTGCCGACAGACATAAGTTCGGGCCCTTTCCCGATTCGAACCACGTATCGAATCCAGAAGGACTGATCAGACAGATCAGAGATTTGGGGGCTAGAGAGGGAGAGACCGTGATCGTATCGGTACCGATCAAAGTCTACGGGCTCAACGGTCGGCAGATGATCTTGGCCGAAGGTAGACCGTAGGGTATGTGAAGCGGTCCTCGTATTCATTGCCTGGGCCGTGATCGCTTTGCCCTGCTCATTGTCTCGCAAACCGCCACAGGGGCCAAAGATATCCTTCTCCCCCTCGCCCGCTTGCGGGAGAGGGGGTTGGGGGGTGAGGGTGGAGGAGCACAGGGGCGCGCGGGGGTTAAACAGCCATGTGCGCTCCTGCCCCTCACCCCCAACCCCTCTCCCCGAAGCGGGGCGAGGGGAGCTTGGATTATTTTAAATTGGTTGCTTGATCTCAAATAAAGTCTTCTGAGATCACAAACAGCGCGCGGTCTGTCACCGAGTTTTTTGCGAACCCACAACTGCTTGGCTCCCCCTCTCCCGCTGGCGGGAGAGGGGGTTGGGGGGTGAGGGTGTCACGCGCGCAAATGCGTGATCCTGCAGGCAAACAATGATCTCGCGAACGTCTTTTGACAGCACCAAGGTACGTTCCGCGGTCGGTCTTTGTTGGCGACTGTACTTGGGTAATGGAGATGTTCGATGCGATTGCGGTTACATAAGTTCGTTACCCCGACCGCTGCACGTACCCTACGTGGGATCGAATCCTGCGCGAGGGAGCAGTAGTACTTAGGGTATGTGAAGCGGTCCGAGTATTCGTTGTCTGGACCGTGATCGCGTTGTCCTGCTCATCATTTCGCAAACCTCCACGGGGATAAAGGACCGCGCAACGTACCATGGAGCGATGGACCACGTTGACAACGCCTAGTCCGGAGACGTCGAGCTCAGGGAGATTCAGCGGAAGCATCCGGCCAGCGCACAGGCCGCTTGCCAATACCCACGAGCGTGGCCGAATGATCTCGGCGTCGACAATGCCACCATCGCTACGCTCGACGGTGATGGATAACTTGGCCCATGTCGCTTGGTCGGGCTCAGGTTGCGAGTCGACCTCCCAGCGGTTGGGGCGCAGGTTTTTTGACCTAATCCTGAATCAAATGGCTTAACTTTGCGTACCAGCAATCGGTATAATCCAGACGCCCAAGCGAGCATCCCTGTGGATCGTGTGTTGACTAATTCGGCGTAGGAACCAAGCAAAGAAATGCACCATGAATATCCCTGTTGATTCCATGACAACCGCTGAAAAGATTGAAGCTATGGAGCTACTGTGGGCATCGCTACAAAAAAATGCCGACCATCAGCCACCTCTGTGGCACAAGCGGGTTCTGGATATGCGCCGAGCAAAAATTGAAAGAGGCGAGGCGAAATTTTCGACGCTGCAAGAGGTTATCGACCGGATTCAAGAGGCTCGTGGGTGATCGTTCAACTCTCGGACGATGCGGAAATTGATTTACTTGTGGCGGTCGCATTCTATGAGAAACATGGAACTCATGTGGGTGACTTGTTTTTGGTTTCGATAACCAAGGATATAAAGTCACTTGAACACTCTGGCGGGATACACTCACTGCGATTCGGATATCACTGCATGAGCTCAAATAAATTTCCATTCGCCATTTATTACTTCATGGACCAAGGGCAAGTGAATATCGTTGCAATTTTAGACGAGAGGCAGGATCCGGAATCGATATCTAGACGACTCAGCGGAGAGGAATGAGGGAGCGTTCTTCGGCGAATCGGTTCACTGGGCTTTGCTTCCAGGAACCGACGCAAACTCTAGAAGTAATCAGCTTTTCGCACTGGGTCGCAATTGAAAACCCTACAAAAAAGGGGCAGCTTTCGGGTCGTCCGTTTGTTGATTTGATTCGTCTGAGTAGTGGCCTCAAAACATTCTGTGTGAGACCGTAGGGTTCGTGAAGCGGGCCTAGTATTCATTGTCTGGACCGTGATCGCTTTGCCCTGCTTATCCATTCGCAAGCCTCCACGGGGCCAAGGACCGCGCAACGTACCAGGGAGCGATGGACCACATTGACAGCGCCAAGGTACGTTTCGCGGTCGGCTTGATAGTCGAAGCGGGTTGGGTAATGGATGTGATCCATGCGATTGCCGGTTGTTGAGTTGGCAGCCCTGACCGCTGCACGTACCCTACGAACACTCGTGTGACGCGCTAGCCCTGGTTTTTCATACCACTGCCATAGGGCCATTTTCGCTAAAACTTCGATTGGCGACAAAATCGCGAATCGCCATGTTTTTACAGGGTGGAATGGCACGGGACCCGTTTGGGGGTGAGTCCCGCGATTTAGAGCCTTTTACCCCAAATTGAGCCTTTTGGGTGCGTGATGCTCACCAAGCGCGTCCCGAGGTTTGGCCGCGTGAGAAGTTGGCTAGCTCGCGATCCCTTTGATTTTATTGGGTAAAAACGCAAAGACCCGCTGGAGTGAGCCAGCGGGTCTTGAGCTCTGTGGTCACGTTGCGGTGACCGACTCGATGGAGTCGGTTTCCTAAACTCGCAACCTTGCTCTGTTTGGGAAGCAGAAGGCCGATCCACACAATACCTGTTTCATCGGGTTTACCAGCTGAGTCATCGCCCTTGGGACTAACTTGAGTGTTCGCGTGGTAACTCTTGTCCCTGCATGTTCGCTATTTGACGACACTGATTTGTAGCTCTTGGTTCGCTCTGCGAGATCCCTGTTTTTGTGGTTAATTCCCTTGCCGAAGAAACCTTTGGCCTGTTTCGCTCGAAAGTGCTATACTATGTGCGTGGCAACAAAGGAGACTTGATCCCATGAACCTAGTTATTGACCTTCCAGCGGACCTGGAAGCAATCCTGAAAAAACGAGCAGAACAAGCTGGGCTCGATATCCCTACCTATGTCTTACAGACGTTGCGTATCTCGGATTTCGATCAGGCTGGTGACGCCTCTATTTCGAACGAGCAATTTGAAGCAAGCCTCAAAAGACTCCTTGAAATACACGCCAGTGCTCCAGCGCAGTTCGACGATAGCCGCGAATCGATTTACGAGGGACGAGGCGAGTGAAGGTTCTCCTCGACACGAATATCCTTCTGCGACTGGCTGTAGGATCACATCCTACACACGCGGATGCCGTGACGGCGGTGTACATGATTCGAAAACGTGGCGATCAACCTGCCATCGTTCCCCAAGTGCTCTACGAATACTGGGTGGTTGCAACACGTCCAACTGCGCAAAATGGTCTAGGACTGACTCCGGTTGACGCCCGACTTGCGATAGATGAGTTTCTCAAGTCAATTGCGTTGCTACGTGATGAACGTGGTATATTTGCCAACTGGCTCGCAGACGTAACTGATCTCGGAATCTCTGGTAAGCGTGCGCATGACGCGCGTCTGGTTGCTGCAATGCAACGACACGGTCTTCAGCAAATCGTAACGTTCAACAAGTCCGACTTTGCTGGGTTTCCAAACGTGTCGGTCTTCCTACCGCATGAAGTCATGTGACCCCTCAACTTCACCGTTTGGTTAACGAACCGCGTGGTGACTACCGATCCTTCCCCATCTGCGATCGCTGGGCAGTGGTCTATCGAAGTGACGAAAGCTCCCCCATAAGCTTGGAGCTGGGCCCGATTCGGTAGTATCTGCAGCGACTAACGCCCCCAAGCTCGCTCACTCCCAGCGGGGATCGCGGGACCCGATAGCCTGGTTTTTCATACCACTGCCATAGGCCATTTCCGCTAAAACTTCGATTGGCGGCAAAATCGCGAATCTCCATGTTTTTACAGGGTGGAATGGCACGGGACCCGTTTGGGGGTGAGTCCCGCGATTTAGAGCCTTTTGGCTCTTTTGAGCCCATTTGGACCGAAAATCAGGGATGGGTGAGTCACACGTTGGAACGCTCGGTTCGAACCAATAGCTCGCGATCCCTTTGTATTTATTGGGTAGAAACGCAAAGACCCGCTGGGGTTAGCCAGCGGGTCTTGAGCTCTATGGTCACGTTGCGGTGACCGACTCGATGGAGGCGGCGTCCTAAACTCGCAACCTTGCTCTGTTTTGGAAACTGCCGGCGAACCATGGATAAC
>JBJTAQ010000368.1:0-3290 GCA_046090945.1 Pirellula sp. | reverse complement strand
CGGTTTTTTATGCCTGCTCAGCTTACACCGATCAACTAGAAAAAGGCGAGAGTTATGCGGAACTCAAGGCGACCTACTGTGTCTGTTTACTGATGCGTCAATTATGGGATACTCCAGGCTTGCACCACCATTATCGACTTGTAGAGCGGACCACACAGCATGTTATAGAGGATTCGATCGAGATTCACACTGTCGAGTTAGCGAAGTATAATGGAACCAGCAGTGGGCTTTGCGGGGCAAGCGAGTTGGAGCAGTGGTGTTATTGGATCAAGAATGCGGATAGACACACAGAAGAGGAGCTTAAGGGACTTCTACCTGGTCTAGCTTTCCTGCACGCTACAAGTGAGCTTAATGAAATACGCGAATTGACAGAGGAACGACAGATGTACGATTCACGCGAGAAAGCGATCTTGGATCATTTGGATCATCAGTATCACCTTCGAGAGTCGCTCAAAAAGGCACATGAGGAGGGATTGAAACTTGGACGTGAAGAGGGACTTCAACTGGGGTTTCAGGAGGGACGCCAGGAGGGACGCCAGGAGGGACGCCAGGAGGGACGCCAGGAGGGACGACAGGAGGGACGCCAGGAGGGACGACAGGAGGGAAAGCTTGTGGGGATTGAAATTGGATCCATTCAAATGCTTCAGGAGTTCCTTGGACTGCCAGTGACAGACCCGAAGGAATTGATTCAACGGCCACTCGAAGAACTGAGCACCCTGAAGAAGATGCTTCAAGCAATGGTTCGTGATAAGAAAAACTCGTAATCTCGTGAGTGATCGAGTTTACGAGCGATCTCTGTGGAGTTTGTATTCAACAGCATCAACTAGAGCAGCCCAAGAGGCTTCGATGATGTTTTCACTGACCCCTATTGTGTGCCAGGAATGGTGTTCGTCTGCGCTCTCTATATTGACCCGAATCCTCGCCGCCGTCCCCGCTTCCCCGTTGACTACCCGAACCTTATAGTCGACCAACTGCATCGACTCAATACTCGGATAGAACCTTGCAAGCGTTTTCCGCAGCACGGCGTCCATCGCATTGACCGGCCCGTGCCCCTCGGCAGCCTCAACACATATCTGATCCCCTACCCTGAGTTTGAGAATGGCTTCGGCGAATTGCTGATTGTGGGAAGTATCCAAGTCTCCTGCAAGCACTTGGTATTTGATCGTTTGGAAATGAGGCGTATAAGCCCCAGAACACTGTTTGACTAAAAGGTCAAACGAAGCCTCTGCAGCTTCGTACTGGTAACCTTGATTCTCTTTTTTGACCACTAAATCCAGGATTCGATCCAGCAAGACTCGATCTTGTTGGCCTCCGTGCTTTTGTGTGAGCGCTGCTATATTCGATCTTCCAGATAGTTCGCTCACTAGTATCCTGCGTTCATTTCCGATCAATTGAGGATTCATATGCTCGTAGGTATGAGAAAACTTATTAACGGCATGCACGTGCATTCCACCTTTGTGTGCAAAAGCGCTTCGACCCACAAAAGGCTGGCTGTTTTGGGGTACTAAATTTGCGGTTTCGTATACGAACCGAGACAGTTCGGTCAAATGCTCAAGTGAGCCGTTCTGTAGTACCCGATAACCTTGTTTCTTGAATTTCAGATTCGAGATGACACATATCAGGTCAGCATTTCCGCATCGTTCTCCTATACCATTGATCGTTCCTTGGACTTGATCGCATCCTGCGTCAATTGCAGCCAGAGAATTAGCCGTTGCCAGATCTCCATCGTTATGGCAGTGAATTCCTAGCTTGACGCCCGTAGGTTCGAGTGACGCTTTGGTGTCGCGTACAATCGTCGATACTTGCTCGGGGAGCGATCCACCATTGGTATCGCACATGACAACCCATTTAGCACCCGCCTTGGATGCCGTTGCAACGGCACTTAGAGCGTACTGACGATTAGCTCGATAGCCGTCAAAGTAGTGTTCGGCATCGTAAACGATCTGTGCGTATTTCGAGAGATACTCTACCGTCTCACCGATCATATCCAGATTCTCTTGCAGGCTCACTCCGAGAACTTCCGTCGCATGGAAATCCCAAGACTTACCAACAATCGTTATGACCGGGGTTTCGGCCGCCAGCAAAGCCGCAATCCCGGGATCATCAGCGGCCTTGAGTCCTCGACGCCTGGTCATGCCGAATGCTGCCAAAAGACTCTGTCCAAGGCTCAACTGTTTGGCCTTTTGAAAGAACATGGCATCTTTTTCATTCGAAAGTGGATATCCGCCTTCGATCATCTCGATTCCGAGTTCAGATAGACGCAGGGCGATATTGAGTTTGTCCTGCAGCGACAGGCTTACCCCTTCACCCTGGGTGCCATCCCGGAGCGTTGTATCATAGATCAGGATCGATCGTTCTTGCATGATTCCTAGCCGTGGTGAAAACAAAAAACCCCCGAAGCAGTAGGCTTCAGGGGTTAGGTGGCAAAAGTTAATTGCAACTCGGTTTCAAGACTGAAACGCTCCCCAAGGCCTACCGGCACTCGGGGATAATAATCTGAGGTGAATGGAAAACTGTCCGCGTCGTCATGGACGCTATTTTTTTCAAAAAATCAATCATTGTCAACTCGAACCAGCCAAAATCTCCCGCAACAGTTCTGCGATATTCGCTTTTTTGATGGTGTCGCGATGCTGCGGATGGATAAAGACCCGAACCCTTTTAACCATCTCGTCGAACTGTCGCGTCGCTAGCGATTGGACGACCGGGGAGACCTCGAATAGTTCCCTGTACTGCCCTGACTTTTGCCGTATTCTTAAATCGAACTGCACTTCGCATTGAGCCGGTGGTGCGTCGATCAGCAACTCATGCAGGCCAATTCCCGACTTGGCTTGCTTCGACAAGGATCGAGCAAGCTTAGCCGACAGTTCGACCAACTCGGAATAAGGTTTGCTTGAAAGAGTTCGGTGAAGCTCGGGTTCACAGAATCGGTCGAATTGGGCGATGCGTTTGTAGAGCAATCTTCGCGAACCAAAAATCCCTTCAGCACAAGCTTGGGTCGAAGTCCCGGAGGTATGCTTCAGCAGTGAGGCCCTCCAGGCCGAGTCATCCATATCGAGCCACGACTCGACAAGATTCGAATCATTTCTCAGCTCATAGACGGCGCGTTGAAGCATGGCAGTAGCGCTTCGGACTGCATGGTGCCAGTAGACCTCGCTGAACATGACGTATCGAGCAAATACCATCATCTCCGCCGCTGTCCTACCCTTCTCCGAAATCGCGATCCGATGCTCTTGGGAGTCAACGCACATCGATTGAACCAAACGATGCCGATCAAAATTTCGGCCATAGGG
>JBJTAQ010000367.1:0-1595 GCA_046090945.1 Pirellula sp. | reverse complement strand
TGATGCGAAATGTTGGAATCCCGATCGTTCAAGCGGGAGTGCCATCGTTGGGCATACCCGCGAGCCCACCGTCGGCGAATCCGCCAAGTGCTCCACCCAGCGTCCCGATGGCTCAGCCGGCCACCGATCTAGTCGTGTCGATCGAACCAGTCAGTCGTGCAGCTCGGTTGAACGAACAATCCGACTACATCATCACCGTCAAAAACAACTCGCTGATCAATCAGCAACAAGTCGCTTTGGCACTCCAGGTCCCTGAGGGATTGCAGGTCACCGATGTACGCGGTCCTGCCGATTCCAGCTATCAGTTCGATGAAGCCGGTCGGGTATTGACCATGGACCCAATTCAGACGTTGAGACCTCAGGATCAAGTCGCCTATCGTGTGGTGTTCCTCCACCGCTTGGTCGGCGAAGGCAAACTGACGGCGATGGTCAAATCTGGGAACGCTCCTAATCCGGTAAGTTCTGCATCGACGATCATCACACTTGGACCGTCGGATTAGCCGGCAACTCTCTGCGCGTTGAAACTCTCAGCGCATCGAATCGTCTCCTTTTACGCCGATGTATGGACTTAGTTAGAAATCCGAGGTTTCCGATTCGCTGGAAAAGCATTCGATGCCGGGGATAGCCTCCGAGAGGATACGGGCAAGTTGTTGCATGGCGAAACGCTCGCTGGCAAAATGCCCCATGAGCAACATCGCCACCCCGGTCGCTTGGGCCTCGAGTACCTGATGATAAGTAGCCTCGCCTGTGACGAAGGCATCGCAGCGATGTTTATTGGCCAAACTCAATAAACTGCCCCCTGCTCCGCAGACGATTCCAACTCGCGACACCGATCGATCCTCAGAGGTGCTCGACCGCTGCTGCAATTCGGGTACAGCCAGTTTGAGTCGTTTCCAGAGTTCAGAGATTTTTGTGGGGGTGGCAAAGTCACCGACGATACCCGATCCTAGGTCCCTAGATGCAAGGTCCGGTTTCGCCGACGGTTGCATGCAGCGCAGATTGCCCAATTGCAGGATGTGCGCCAATTGTCGATTGATCCCAACAGGAGAATTGTCCCAAGCCGTGTGGGGCGAATAGATCGCGATCGAGTTTTGAATCGCACGCCAAAGAATCCTGCCCGTCGTGGTTTGAGTCGTGACCCGATCTAGGGGTTTGAATGGAATCGGGTGGTGAGTGACGATCAAATCCACCCTCTTGCTAATCGCTTCTTGAAGAACATCCTCAGTCACCGTTAAGCAGGTCATCAGGCGCTCGACCGGCATGGCCGAGTCGCCAGCAAGTAGGCCGACGTTGTCCCAACTCTCGGCCAATCCAAGCGGGGCGATTTGATCGAGTTGCACAAGAATTTCTCGAAGCGGTTTCACGCGCATCTCCCGATCGGGCAGGAAGTCCTAATGGCACTCATGTGCATGGGATGAACCCCATAAAAACCGCCGCAAGACAAGCGGCGAGGATGCCAATCGCGAATTCGGGCCTCGATTGGCCAAGATAAATGGAGGATAACGGACTTGAACCGATGACCTCTTGCATGCCATGCAAGCGCTCTCCCAACTGAGCTAATCCCCCTTTGGATCCTGTGCTAGAACCGAGTTTAG
>JBJTAQ010000366.1:0-10971 GCA_046090945.1 Pirellula sp. | reverse complement strand
CATCGGCATGCAAACGGGCTCGAACGTCCCGGAAACCTTGTGCATCAAGCCACTTTTCCATCCCTTCGATCCGTCCTAGCCGTCCGAGTGTGACGATTTGTCCATAAGCGATCCGGCTTGCCAAGCAGGGGCTTGCAGGTTTGTCAGCGACGGCCAAGCCCCAGAGTTTCGCGATATCTCTGACTGTCTGCTTGTCGTAACCTAGATCGGCCAACGGGGCTTGAACATTCCAATTCGCAGCAGCTTGCAGCCCTGGTCGATAGTCTCCAAGATCTTCTGAGTTGGTTCCCGAGAGAATCGTCTCGAATTCGTGCTCGCAAGCCCATTTGGAGATCGATTCGTACAAGGTCGACTTGCAGTGAAAGCAGCGATCGGCGCGATTGGCCACGTACTCGGGATTATCGATCTCATGCGTTTGGATCATCACATGCTCGATCCCGATCGATTGGGCAACGCGGATTGCCGCGACCCGATCGGATTCGGGGACTGCGGCACCGAGACTCGTCCAAGCCACAGCGCTTGGACCGAGTGCTCGATAAGCGGCTGCCGCCACGACCGCGCTGTCGACACCCCCCGAGAAGGCCACGACAACTCTGAAGTAAGAGGATCGAATGTGTTCGACTAAAGCCCTGGCTCTTTGAACAAGTTCCTCGGAGCCAATTTGCGGATTCTCTGAAGGATTCGTTGACGCTTGGTCGCTTGACACCGTTCTACTGCTTGTGCTGGGTAACGATCTGCCGATAGTAATCGATGGTCCGCCGAATCCCTTCTTCCAGGCCGACCTCAGGTTCGTATCCTAACACCTTTCGGGCCAAAGTGATATCGGCCAAGCTTTCGCGCACGTCACCTGCGCGCGGGGGGAGGAATACCGGCTTGATTTCTTTGCCCAACAGCTTTGCCAAGAGTTCGAGCAGTTGTAGCAAGGTTGTCTGCCGACCATCGGCAACATTGAATACGCGACCACCGACACCGGGGGCTTCGCTCGCTAGCAGGTTCCCTCGGACGACGTTCGCAACATAAGTAAAATCGCGAGATTGGAGCCCATCGCCGTAGATCGAGGGCTGCTCTCCGCTGAGAATGCGACTAACAAACAGCGGGATCACTGCCGAGTAGGGACTGTTGGGATCCTGACGAGGACCGAACACATTGAAATAACGGATTCCGACAGTTTCCAAGCCGAAGCTGTGGAAGTAGCTTTGGCAGTAATACTCCCCAGCTAGTTTCGCTGCAGCATAAGGAGAAAGGGTTTGAGGCAGATCGCCTTCCCGCTTCGAAGACGTCGGTGTGTCCCCATAGGCGCTGCTGCTAGCAGCATAGACAAACCTTTTGACCTTCGCTTTGACACTCCAGTGAAGCATATTCAGCGTACCGGTCACACAAGCATGGTTGGTATCCAGGGGGCGCTCGAGCGACAGAGGAACGCTGGCCAAAGCGGCTTGATGAAACACTCGTTCAACACCATCGAGCGCGGCCTGGACCGCTGCTGCGTCATTGATGTCCCCTTCGATAAACTCCACCTGATCAGCGATTTGATCAAGATTATGCCGATGGCCGGTGCAGAGGTTGTCTAAGACCCGTACATGATGGCCTGCCTGAAGTAGCCCTCGAACGATGTGGGAACCGATAAAACCACAACCACCAGTGACAAGACAACGGACCATCAACTGACTCAAGATTCTTGAAAAAGCAAAGGCGGTAAAGAACTAAGCGAATTGTAGTAAAAATACCAGTTCTCGAAAGGTGTTTCCAACCAAGGATCCCGTAAAACCATGCGTGATCGATGACAATCGCCAATGTGTAATTTTCCGTATCAACTCCGAACAGTTGCCTGGGAAAACACTACGGTGAGCCTCCACTACTCCCAATGCTCGCCACGGGATCGCTTCTTTTCGCCCGTATACTTCTTGTCGGCAAGCCGACGACGCCGGGCCCCCGCAGAGGGTTTGGTCTCCTTGCGCACCACCACCGGCTTGAGGGCTTCGAGCACTAGACTCCTGAGCAAATCGCGACAAGCTTGCAAGTTCCTCGATTGCTCGCGGTGCACTTGGCAGTGGATTTTGAGCAATCCATCATCGGTGATACGCGAAGCGGCCAAGGCTCGTAGACGAGTCAGAGTCGTCGGGTAGAGCGATTGCGTCTGGTTCAGATCCCAAATCAACGTCGCCTTGCTGTTGACTTTATTGACATTCTGGCCCCCAGGTCCACCGCTGCGAGAATAAACCGCTTGCAGTTCTCCCGCAGGAATCGTTAAATAATGCGTGATGATTAGGTCTTCCATAGTGCTTTTATAAGGTAATGGTTTATGCGAGTATTGGCGACAAGTCTTGTCCGATTTTTCATTCGCAAACCACAGAAAGACCTCGCGCATGCTCTGTTTGCGATCTTCTTGATCGTTGCATTAGATCTTGCATGTCTACCGATGGCCCGAGCACAATCGCTTTGGACACGCAATCATGGTCAAGACTGGCCGCGGATGCTCGGGGTTCACTACGATTCGAAAAGCAGCGAAACAGGGATCTTGACCAGTTGGCCCAAGGAGGGTTTGAAAGTCGTATGGACCCAAAAAACGGGCACCGGATACGGAAACGGGGTGGCTGCGCTCGGGCGCTGGCTCCAGTTCGATCGTTTCGGCAACTCCGAGAGACTCAGTTGCTACGAAGCTCAGACCGGCAAGTTTCTCTGGAAATGGGAAGCTAGTGTCGTGTACCAGGATGCATACGGCTACAACGACGGTCCCCGTTGCAGCCCTTTGGTCGATGGTCGGTATGTCTACGTCTATGGAGTGGCGGGTCGTTTGGCCTGCATCGACATCGAAACTGGAAAGGAAATCTGGCAGAAGAACGTCAACAGCGAGTACGGCGTCGTACCGAACTTTTTCGGCGTGGGAGCCAGCCCTCTGATCTACAATGATCTGCTGATTGTGATGGTCGGAGGAAGTCCCAAGCGTAGTTTCTTTGCAGGCTCTCCCACAATCAATGATTTGCCCAGCGCGAAACCCGACAGCGCAGGTATGGTCGCTTTTGACAAAAGGACCGGCAAGGAGGTCTATCGTGTCGGTAACTATCTAGCCAGCTACTCGGCTCCGATCGTCGCTAACATGCACGGAGAGGACTATTGCGTTAGCCTCATGCGCGAGGGATTGCTGGTGTTCCGCGCCAAAGACGGGAACGAGGAGTCCTTCTTCCCATTCCGCGCCGCAATGCTCGAGAGTGTCAACGCAGCCAGTCCTGTCGTCATGGGTAACCGTATTTTCATCTCGGAAGCTTATGAAATCGGTAGCGCACTATTGGAGTTCACTGGAAAGGAACTCAAGCTCTTGTGGAGGGATGCCGAAGGTCGCCAAAACCAAGTGATGAGAACCCACTGGAACACACCGTTGCTGCATGAAAATCGGCTGTATGCCAGTAGCGGTCGCAATCCTCCCGATACCGATATCCGATGCATTGAGCTCCAAGCAGACAAGACTCCCAAGACCGTTTGGGCCAAAAGGAATCGTGATCGCGGCACGGGATTGATCGTCGATGGCCATTGGCTGTGGCTCGGCGAGTTTGGAAAATTGCACCTGATGAAACTTGGTGCCCAGGACCACGAGGTGCTCGCCGAGATGGACCTGCAAGGTACCGCAGTCGATGATTCCAAGGAACCTCTCGTGAATCCTCCGAGTTGGGCCCCACCCGTGCTGTCGCATGGACTACTATTTGTTCGTGGCTCCGATCGAATCATCTGCCTGGAACTTATACCCGAAACCCCCTGAGACCATTTGCTATGTGGCATACAACGTTGAGCCTCTCGCGCCGCAGGATCTTGCAATCCGGACTCATCGGCCTAGCGACCAAATCGATTGGCGCCGCCGGTATGGTCGATCCACATGTTGGCGAGGACTTAATCAGCTATGTTCATCGAATAGCCGGACGATGGGATCTGGATTTGTATCGCCGGGTGCTCGGAGCTGCTAACGAGTACAAAGAAGGGGATGCCATTCTCGGAGTCGCGGCCGATTCCCCTGCGGACCGTATTAAGGCCAGAGAGCTACTCGAGCAAACCAAAATTGCTCAAATCGATGCTCATCCCCCTTTCGAGGATCGGATGCTCGGATTGCTAGTCCAAGCCCAGAATACTGAACAGACTCAGCAAATCGCCAATTGGACTCTCGGTGAACTAAAACGTTTCCTGCTCGAAGGCAATGAGGAACAAATCCATGGCCTCCGCCAAGGCCTTTCAAGTGACGTGATCGCTTGTGTTGTCAAACTGATGAGCAATCAAGAACTCATCCAGATAGGACGCAACGTATTCAATCCACTGCCAGGCTCGAAACTCGGCGCACGGGGATACATGGGAGCCCGTATCCAGCCGAATTCTCCTACCGATCACCCTGAAGATATTCGCTGGCAAGTCTTCAACGCCTTCGCATTCGCCGTAGGAGATGTTCTTGTAGGAACGAACCCAGTCTCTAGCGAACCCGAGTCGGTAGCCTTGGTCCAGTCGACTCTGAAAGATGTTTTGGACACCTTTGGAATCAGCCATGCGATTCCGCATTGTGTTTTAGCGCACATCGACATCCAAGCACAACTCGAGAAAGACCAACCGGGTCTAACTGCCTTGTGGTTTCAAAGCATCGCTGGCTCTGACGCCGCCAACGGCACTTTTGATGTCACCTCTGAAAAAATGCTACGTCACGCGCAGGGCAAATCAGGGAAATTCGGTTTGTATTTCGAAACCGGCCAAGGGGCCGATTTTACCAACGGACACGGTTACGGTACCGATATGCTCATCCATGAGTCCCGAAAATACGGGCTTGCCAGATGTCTGAGCCGTGTTTTAATGCAGGCCAAACAGCAACGATCCGAAGGCTCGGATGCTTGGGTCCATCTGAATGATGTCGCAGGGTTCATCGGTCCAGAGGTCTTTCGCAACCGCGAGCAACTCGTCCGATGCTGTCTCGAAGATATCGTCATGGGAAAACTGCATGGACTGATGATCGGTCTGGATATCTGCACCACCTTGCACATGGATGTTTCGCTCGACGATCTCGGTTGGTGCATCGATCAAATCATGCCCGCAAATCCCGGGTATCTGATGGCCCTTCCGACCCGGATCGATCCGATGCTCGGCTACCTAACCACCGGCTATCACGACCACGTCCATATTCGCGAGAAGTTCGGATATCAAGTCAATGACGCGATGTGGGATTTTTTCAAAGAGCTAGGAGTCATCGATCCACAGGGCAAACCCACCGAGCACTTCGGCGATCCGCGTTGGGTCTATTTGGCTTATCGCCGCCGTCGTGCGGATAACCGAACCGATGCGGAAATCCTCAAAGAGGCTGACGAGCAGATCGCACAGGTTCACAAGCGTGGGGTCTTTATCGCAAACGGTTACGGCCAGCAGTTCTCGATGCTCGATGAAAATTTGGATCGGCATATACATCGCATTTACGACGATGCCAAGAAATGCATTTGGGCCCAGTTGCCAGAGGGTTTTGAAAATTCAATTCGCGGAGGGTTCCCAATTCAGACTCTCTCGAGCGATCGCAATGACTACATCTTGCACCCTAGTTCCGGTGAGTCGCTTTCGCCGGATTCGATCCAGCGACTGGAAAGACTCAAAGCGGAGCATGACGACAGCTATGACACTCTTATATTGGTCTCCGATGGTCTCAATGCACTAGCCAATACGACCGAGGGTCAAGCTCGCGAATTGATCGAGCAACTGCAAATTGAGTTGGCTGCTGACGGTTGTCGGATAGCGCCCGAAGTATTCGTGATTCGATCCGGCCGTGTGCGTGCTGGATATCGACTCGGTGAGACAATGTTTAAAAACAGGCAGGGAAAATTCCAAATCCTACACCTCATCGGCGAACGGCCAGGCAGTGGACATCGGACCTTGTCCATCTACATCACCAGTGCTGACGGTCAGGCATGGACCCAGGTCTCGAAGGTCGATCACAACATCACCAAAGTGGTATCGGGTATCGCTCACACAGCCTTGGCTCCAGCCCATGGAGCTCAAGCTGCTGCCCGGATCCTGCGAGGCTTGCTGGTATGAGGGTCTACAAAGACGTCAGGTACTCGGCGCTTTGCAGAAGCGGATCTTCATAGTAGAGCTTGATCGTTCCGTCCCTCTTTAACGCTTCAACTTTCTGCAGCTCGGCAGAATAAATCTCTTCAGCGATCGCATCGAGCCGCTTAGCCCTTTGAAACCATCCCATAACCAGCATGGCGATGATCAAAACCGGCAAGGCCGAGATACCAAAAGCCGTCAGGATCATCGTCGCCTTGGGGCTGGGAAACTCGGAGAGATCCTTCGTCCCTTGACTCCAAGCGTGCATTGTAGCCATGAAGTATTGGCGGTAGATCGCAAGGATTGGACCGGCCATCAAGCCCCAAAATATGAGTGAAGCAAGCAGTCCGAGCGACTGCAGCAGCCAACGCGGTATCCGATATCGGCCCAAGGTCTCATCGAATACGGACCTGGCTTGAAGCTGCAAGGCATCGATGCCGCTGATCCGAATCCTCAACCCCGAATCGATTCGATGCGATTGAGGGCTAGAGCCTCCGATGCGATCGATCGCGCGATAGAACTCCTGCTGAGCTGGCAAGAGGCGGTCTTGGATCTGTTTGTTCAAGTACTCTTTGATCCCATCTTGCAACTCCTGATGGGCTTGCCGAGTGCTGCTGATATTTTTGGCCCACGTCACGAATGTTCCAAAGATCGACGGCAAGCTACCGGTCATCGAGAGGATCAGCCGATCCCAAGCCCCGTGGGTAAAGCCCAATACCCCAAGGAATGTCCGATAGGGAAACCAAAACAAACCAGTGCCTGAAATGAGCTCCCCGCGAACCCGATCGCGGATCGCATTCCTCAGAACATGCTTGGATCCCAACACCATTTCGATCGCTTGGCTCGGTAAAGTATCCGCGGTATTTACCAATTGCGAAATCGCTGATGCGAGTTCCGGCACCTTGGTTTGAACCGCATCGGAGACCCTGGATCGCAAGCGATCACTCGCCGATTGGAGTCTGACCGACTTGGTCGCCGAGGCAACTTTCAGGTCCTCATGAACCAGTCTGGTTTGCAGATCCCTTTGAAGACCTCTTGCAATCCCTGCTTCGTCTCCCAGAGCCTCGAAATCGTGAACCAGCACCGGTTCGAGAAATCGCGTCCCTGGAGCGCTGGAACTGAGGGCTGCGGTGTACCATTCGATATCCTTTTGCAGGCTACTGGATTGACCGTCAGGCACGCAGGTGATGATCGGCAAGCAGATGGAGCCCTCGGTCAATGCAGCCAACTGCACATGGATCGCACTCCGCAACTGGTCTCGCCTAGCAACCAGTAATTTGATCGGTGCCAGACTCATCGCCTCCTTGGCGATGGCTGCTGCCATAGGGTCTTCGTCGGTATATCCAGGTGTATCCAAGATCATGTAGGGTTTTTGGAAATCAACCATGCTCTTGGTAGGACAAGCAAGATAGACCTCTCGGCTCGCATCGAGTCCATCCGGTGCATTCGGTCCTATCCAATGCAACTTGGTCGTCGCCTCTTTCGCAAGCACTCCACTTGGTAGCAACTGAGCGATTGCCGAATCGAGAATCAACTGGCGAGCGATCCAAGTTTTCCCCTGTCCTTTGGCCCCAATGATCCCAAAACACGGCAGCGAGACACCGCGGTCGTGGAGTATGTCGTTAGCGGCTTGTCGAAACTCTTCACACCAACGAGCGATTTGGAATCGCACCGGATGCGACCCCAACAGTTGCTGCGATGCGACTTCGATTCGCTCGACCATCTGCAAATGATCTTCCATGGCTTGTGTTACCCCCCTGTTGTTCCTTGTTGCAGTCGATCCAACCCTTGCGCAACGGACTCCCAAGCTTGAACATCACTACTGCGATGTGTCGACGGGATTCCCGCAACGCACCGATTCGGTTGCTTGCTGGTCGCTATCGAACTCGGACTGAGTTTCCGGGAATGAGAGCCTAGAGTAAGCGAAGTTGGTTCGTTGGCTGGCCTGCGATCGATCCCCAATTCATCGGTGAGCACCGAGACCAGATCCGAGAGCTGTTGCCAAGCCGACTCTGACTCGGCCATTTGAGGCATTCCATCACCGCTCGCAAGCATCAATCCAAAACCTGCAGCACCCGCAAAAAGAAGCTCTTTGAGAGATGCGAATACCAAAACCGAAGATCCCCCAAAGTCCAGCGGAATCATAATCACAGCCAACAAGGGCGCAAATAGGATACCCGCAGGCGCAACTCCGCTGAGTATCCTCTTGCCCATCGGCATCTGTTGCCACAGCTTGGTCGTCAGTTGATCGACCTGCTCGGGATCTAGCTGAGTCGAACTCTCGGCCTGAAATCGGGTGATGGCTCGCTGACAAGCCTCTCGAACCCTCTGCCGGTCCTGACCCCGCAGGTCGAGTTTGAGAATCCCCTCCTTGTCGCGATTGGCTAAAGCATCAACCAATACGTCGGCCGTTACCACCTTGCCACTTTCACCCCGCTGGAGTCGTGCACGTGCCCACTGGCCAACTTCATTGCCTCGGTCGAGCATCCACGTAGGCATCTTCATCCACGAAGTTGCATAGCCGACGGAGTCCTTGCTGGCCTGTGCGAGGCGCTGCATCCAACGACCAGGTTTTGCCCACCATGGTGCAGTCCGCTCCAAGGATTGAGCAATCTGCTCGACGACTTGCCGCGACGCCTGCAATCGAATCTTAGGATTCGAGGGTGTCGATTGCGGATCGATGGAAAAATCCAGACAGGATTGGGCCACCAGAGTATGCAGAACATCGAGCCGTCGATTGCTTTCATGGATCCACTCCTTGCCCAACTTAAGACCTCGATCCATCGAGATTTTCAATGTTGTCAGCGACGATTCAATTGCATCGGCAAGCAACGCATTACCTTGAAGCTGTTGTCCGAGTCGCAGCATCCAAGCCATATCATCGACAGGCTCAGGGGGTTGAGGAACCGGAGACTGATCGACTCGAAAAAAAGCAGGTAGCGGATGATCGCGTAGAATCGATAGTTCGCTAGGAACGCACTGCAGTTTGTCCCGTCTCTCGGGGCCTTCGAAATGATAAGCCATGTAGATTCGGCTCGGATGCGAAAACGAGTACAGAGTTTTCATCTCCTGCGATATTTCGATGGAATCGTATTTGCGAGGTACGCGATTGACGGCCAGAATCCTCTGCACATGCGGCATTTTCGTTTCAAGCATCTTCAACAGTCGGCTGACTGTCTGGTCGTGCATCGCATTTGCTGGAAGCACAACGATGTAAGCGCTGCAGATCGTCGAGGATCGCTCCAGCACACTGAAACGGGATTCGGCCGCTGCCATCGATAACTCATCTAGCCGCGTCGCGCGAGTTGCGATAGGTTTATCTTGCCATCCAGACATCAAGCCTGTTTGGACGTCCGGGCAATCCATCAAAGCGATACCCAACTTGTCGAGCTGCTTATCGGTCGCAACGAGAGGGATCTCCAACGCGCTGCGCCGTGTCAACTTGCCCGTCGCATCGAATACTTCCCGTGTCCCTAAATCGTTGTACTGCCGACCTGCTTGCTCGGGACTCTGTGCCAACTCCTCAGGCTGACACCCAAAGACCTTGAGCAAACGCTGCGACAGGAACCCCCAAATCACCGGGTTGCTTTTCCACGATTCAGGCAACCATAGTACAAATCGGTGGGTCCCCTCGGTGTTGGCAGAACCGATCAACACACGACCGGCACTAGACGCTGTCGGGGGAGTCAAAAAGGTTGAAACCAACGAGCTTTTTCCAGCATTGAGCATCCCCAATACCGCCACGATCGGACAAACCGGTGACTCGATCATCGTTCTGGCTTGATCGATCGCGTTTTGGATTTCCTGAACCGATGAATGCTCGCAAGCGACCCCCAAAACATCCTCCCGCTCCCGCAAAAGGGATCTCAAACTCGCCCCGTCCTCCAAAGCGACCCTCAGATAACCTGATTCGATCTGATTCAATTGTTCGCGGATAAGTTCGGACACGATGCGATGACTACATGTTTCAGGATAAGGCGATTGAGCGTTGACAGCCGTTGACAGCCGACCATAGTAATCTGATTACGCTCGTTCTGTCATGACGCATGGGGTTTGCCATTTTTACAGGAGTATTGGTTTGTCGAGTCACCCAGGAATCCGCTTAAACCGACTGGCCCTGACGCTGCTGATTCTCGGTGCGATCCTGATTCCTGTCGCATCGGCGATCGGATTGTTCTTTTTGTCCAAGCCGATTCCCGAACAGCAGCTCGATGCCCGCGTCAGGCTCGATGGGATGTGGATCGAAGACCGGAAAAATCCAGGTCAACAAATACTCATTCCAGCAATCTCGGTATGGAATCCTACGTCGGAATCCTGGAGACAGCTTACTATCGGTATCAATAAATCGGGACGCAATAATCAATTTTATGCATCGGAACCCACAGGTATACCCGCCGGAAAAACCGTCTCGATCCCCCTATCCGCTTTCGTTGCTAGGAACGGAAGCGTGACGTTCCCAGTCGGCAATCGACCCGTTCGAGAGGTCACCGTGTTTGCCAAACTTCCAAGCAACGCCCGAGCCGTGTCGGAATTCGTGCTTCCCGAAAAACCGACCATACCCAAGTCCGACCAACCCGAAGAGGTCTCTTGGATCAGCCCACTACCCAAGTAGTGAAAACTCCTCAGGCTACTTCTTGGCCGCCTCAAGCAAAATATCTCTTGTGACGGTTTGAATCTTTTCCTGACGCGTCGCTAACTCCTTGAGCTCTTCCTGCAACCGAGGATCTGCAACCTGACCAACCAAGTCCTCGTTGTTGTTGCTCTGGTCTGCTAGTCGATCTGTACGTCGATTGACTCTCAATTGCAACGTCTTGATCAATTTCAACTCAGCAATCTGCCCGACGAGTGGCTCCTCCGGTTGACCAGAACCCGGGTTACCACCCCCGTTTTGACGCTGCTGTTTTTGTTCAT
>JBJTAQ010000365.1:0-4450 GCA_046090945.1 Pirellula sp. | reverse complement strand
CCGGACAAGTGGGAGTACCCTTGGTATGCAGCCTGGGACCTTGCATTCCACATGATTCCGATGTCGAGGATCGACCCGGAGTTCGCCAAGAGTCAGTTGCTTCTATTCCTCAGGGAATGGTACATGCACCCGAATGGCCAGATTCCAGCCTATGAATGGGCGCTCAGCGATGTCAATCCCCCCGTTCACGCTTGGGCTTGTTGGCAAGTCTATCAGCAATCCGGAGACAGGGAGTTTTTAGCGAGGACATTTCAGAAACTCTTGCTGAATTTCACATGGTGGGTGAATCGCAAGGACACCCGAGGGCAACACGTCTTCAGCGGTGGATTCTTGGGGTTGGACAATATTGGGGTCTTCGATCGCAGTGCACCGTTACCCGGAGGGGGCATCTTGGATCAAGCCGACGCGACGGCTTGGATGGCCTTTTATTGCGGTTGCATGTTGCAGATGGCGCTGGAGCTTGAGGACAACTCGAAGGCTTACTCGGACATGGCGAGCAAGTTCTTTGAACACTATGTGGCCATATCCGAGGCGATGAATTCGCTCCATGGAACAGGGCTGTGGGAGGATAACGATGGGTTTTACTATGACCATTTGTATCGTGACGGTAAGAGTATTCCGCTGAAGGTTCGGTCGCTCGTGGGTTTGATTCCTTTATGTTCGAATGTGATTCTGCACGATTCGATGATTGAAAAGATGCCGGAATTCAAGCGTCGGATGGAATGGTTTCTGAATAACAAGCCGCATTTATCCAAGTACATGAGCTACTTGGAGCAGAGTCCAAACCAAGAGTTGGGCACCAAAGGTGGCATGCGGTTGCTGGCTATTCCATCGACGGAGCGACTCAAGCGACTCCTGACCTATATGCTGGATGAGTCTGAGTTTCTTTGTCCGTACGGCATTCGCTCGTTGTCAGCCGTTCATCGCGACAAGCCGTTTGTCTTTGAGCATGCAGGTGGCACCAGCTCGGTTGGATACGTGCCGGGCGAGAGCAATTCGGGGATGTTCGGAGGAAACAGCAATTGGCGAGGCCCGGTGTGGTTTCCGCTGAATTATTTGATCGTCGCATCGTTGCGATCCTATCACGATTATTATGGAGACAGTTTTACGATGGAGTGCCCAACGGGTTCGGGCCAACATCGCAATTTGAAGCAGATTGCCGATGAGATCGAGCGACGTTTGGTCCAATTGTTTCTGAAAGATGCACAAGGGCGTCGGCCTTGTCATGCCCAGGACCCTCGCTATTGGAAAGATCCGAATTGGAATGATCTCGTGCTTTTTTACGAGTATTTTCATGGGGACAACGGCAGCGGTTTAGGTGCAAGCCACCAGACGGGTTGGACTGCTTTGGTTTCGACAATCCTCGAGCACCAAGCTGCTTGCCGTGCGGGCTCTTGAATTTTTCGCAGGTATCGGCGGACTAAGTGCCGCCTGTCCGTGGCTCGATATCCAAGCCGCATTGGACATCGATCAGACAGCCAAGTGCGTGTATGAACGCAATTTCGCAAGCCCCTATAGATGCTGTGAATTGGCAACGATCTCGGCGGAGACGCTTGCCAGCTACCCTGCAGAATTATGGTGGATGAGTCCTCCTTGTACGCCGTTTACCAAAAAGGGCAATCGCAAAGACGACGAGGACCCACGAACGATTGCGCTGATGAATCTGATTCAGATTGCGTTGGAGATGAGACCCAAATTGGTTGTCATCGAGAATGTGATCGGTTTCGAGACATCGAAAACTTGTCAGCGGGTGATCACCTTGCTCGAAGACGTTGGATATACGCATTGCATCTGCAAGCGATGCCCAAGTCAACTGGGATGGCCCAATCGTCGGGAACGAGTCTATCTGGTCCTAACCTATAAGCCAGCTGACAGGCGATCGGCTGATCGCCTCGCAGATGAGTCTGCAAACATCCCTACCGTGGCAATCCCTATAGGGGCTAGAAGGTTGGTGGACTTGCTGGATCCATCGATCACAAGAGACAATTATCCTGAACTGTGGCTAGGCGAATGGGAATACAAGCGGTACCAGAGCGCGATCGACCGATTGGATCCAAGCGATCCGGATGCGATGGCAGCATGCTTTGCCTCGTCGTATGGCAAGATGATCGTTCGAGGTGGTTCGTATCTTTGGCAGGATGGGGGCTATCGTCGGTTTTCCCCTCGGGAGGTTGCCAACGTGTTGGGTTTCTCAGCTGATTTCATATTGCCGGGGGAACTCTCTGATCGCCGTTTGTGGCATTTGCTCGGCAATTCGTTATCATTGCCGGCAGTCCGACACTTGATGCAGTTCACTGCGCCGAGCCATTCTCGATAGACTTATCTGGTAGACACCATGTTTTTTCGCAACCTACTGATTTTTGCAGTAATCTCACTTGCAGTATGTCCATCGATTGCACGTATAGATGCGGCAGACCGGCTAGCATCGAAGTCACCAAACTTCTTGGTGATTTTATGCGACGATCTTGGGTATTCGGATTTGGGCTGCTACGGCAGTGAGATCAGTACGCCGAATTTGGATTCGATCGCGGCATCGGGAAAACGGTTTTCGCAGTTCTACAATACCGCGAGGTGTTGGCCGACGCGTGGTGCTTTGTTGACCGGATATTATGCCCAGCAAATTCGCCGCGATACGGTACCAGGGGTCAAGAGTGGTGGCCAAGGCCAACGGCCGAGTTGGGCCAAACTACTGCCTGAGCGGATTGCACCCTTTGGCTATCATTCTTACCATTCGGGCAAGTGGCATGTGGACGGCTTGCCGACTAAAAACGGTTTCGAAAAATCGTATAGTTTGCAGGACCACGATCGGCACTTCCAGCCCAAGAATCATACGCTCGATGACAAGCCGTTGCCGGCCGTCGGACCTAATGAAGCTTATTATTCGAGTACGGAGATCGCATCGCGTGCGATCGAGCAACTTCAGTATCATCGCAAGGAGCATGGTAGCAAGCCGTTTTTTTCGTTTGTAGCTTTCACCGCGCCTCATTTTCCGCTCCATGCACCGCGAGCTTTGGTAGAGAAGTATCAGGAGAGATACAAGCAGGGTTGGGAACGGATCCGCAAGGATCGTTGGGAAAAAATGAAATCTCTTGGGCTTGGGTTTGGCTTATCAACCCCAAGCGAGATCGAAAAAGATGTTGGGCCACCGTACGCATTCCCCGAGGCGTTGCAGAAGCTTGGCGACGGCGAAATCAACCGCCCTTTGCCATGGGACGAGCTTACCGATCCTCAGAAAGAGTTTCAAGCTAGCAAGATGGCGGTGCATGCGGCGATGATCGAAGCGATGGATACAGAGATAGGACGCATCTTCGAGCAGTTGAAACAGGATCCTGCTCTTTGGGAGAATACGCTCGTGATGTTTTTATCCGACAATGGTGCAAGTGCTGAGATCATGGTCCGAGGAGACGGCCACGATCCGAAAGCGGCGGCAGGTGCCGAGGAGACTTATTTGTGTTTAGGGCCGGGTTGGTCCAGCGTATCGAACACTCCGTTTCGGCGGCATAAGACATGGGTTCATGAGGGTGGAATCTCTACGCCGATGATTGTGCATTGGCCGGCAAAGATCAAGCCGGAAAGGAGCCCGGTATCTAGCCCTTGGCATGTCATCGACATTGCTCCGACGTTGTACCAAATCGCAACACTTGAACAAACGGCATCCAGCTCAGGTTGGACTGGACCGGAGTCTTCCGGAACTAGTTTCCTTGCAGAGTTAGTAACAGAATCGAAGGATTCCAATCGATTGAGCGCACGGGTGCTTTGGTGGCAGCATGAGGGAAACCGAGCGCTTCGGGAGGGGAATTTGAAAATTGTCGCGGCTGGCAAGGAGTCCGCATGGGAGTTGTACGATTTAGGGACTGATCGGAGCGAGAGCAGGAATTTAGCAGAAGAAAGGCCACAGGAAGTTCAGCGGCTTGCGACGAAATGGAGTGAGATGACCGAGAGGCATCGGATCCAAGCGACCGAAGAAAATTCAGATGTAAGGAATAAGTAAAGCCGTTCTGCAACGTAGCACAGCTGTCCCAGCTGTGTAGCACCTGGATTACGGTCAATGAATTCAAGAACGATCTGCTGGGTTTTTGTTAATGTAGTTCAGCTAGCGCACCGAACGGCTGGGGACAGCCGTTCTACAACGTAGCACAGCTGTCCCAGCTGTGTAGAAGCTCAAATACGGTCAATGAATTCAAGAACAAGCTGCTGGGTTTTTTTTAATGGAACTCGGCTAGCGCACCGAACGGCTGGGGACAGCCGTTCCACATTAAGGGACAGCCGTTCTGCAACGTAGCACAGCTGTCTCAGCTGTGTAGCACCTGGATTGCTGTCAATGAATTCAGGAACAAGCTGCTGGGTTTTTTAATGGAACTCGGCTAGCGCACCGAACTGCTGGGGACAGCCGTTCCACATTAAGGGACAGCCGTTCTGCAACGTAGCACAGCTGTCCCAGCTGTGTAGC
>JBJTAQ010000364.1:0-6641 GCA_046090945.1 Pirellula sp. | reverse complement strand
GTTGATGAAGAGTCTAGTTAGGAGACGAAGATGCCCGGGGAGCGCACGATAGTATGACTGCCCCGACGAGGCTTGGCAACATGCTTGGTTGCGAGTTGGTCATTAAATTTTATTGATCCGTGGGAGCCGATGCTTTCGATAGGTCGGACACCAAGGCGTCAAAAGGTAGAAAAAACCATGGGGTTCATTGTTTTTTCCTGGGCTGACAGCCCGGGTCGATCGATCCGCCTTTGGCGGTTGCGCCGAATGCGCGAGCTATGGCGTTTAGGGCATCATAAGCCTCCCTCTAACGGCCTAAGAGACCGCTTAGAATGAAATGCAAGCTTCCTGAGGCCCGAAGAGTCATTGTGTAAAATAATTTTTGGGAAAACTATCTCATCGATGGGACTTTCAGGATACTAGGGGTGGTTTTCCACATAGGACCGAGTCACACCGATCTAGAAACGAATAGCGAATAGGGGGAGCGATTTGGAGGACAGGAGGGCGATGACAAGTCTCCCTCCCCTGGAGTGGGGGGGAGGTAGGATTCGACTCGAATGTGCATTTCTTGGAAAAACGCACAGGTTCGAGCATGACGGTCCTTTCGTCAGAATCGGTAGTGACCCTCGATGCGAATTTTGCATCCCGGGGTTGCCTGCCCCGGTCTGCGTATATCTGCAGGTAGGTAAGCAATACGCTGCGGTAATTGAGCTTGTCGAAGGCCAGCCAACTTCGCTGTGTGAGCCGGTTTACGCCATGCCTGGCGGTACGGTTTGGCTACAGCCCAATGCGAGGATCACCGTCGAAGGGATCGAGCCCTCGGAATCGACGGCAGAGGTTTTCTCATGGGAGAACTTCAACGTTGAGGACGTTCGTGTTTTTCCGAATACCTTGGTTGCACGGACAGGCTTTTATTCCACGAATCCTTCGTCGAGCCACCTGAGGCTACAGTCAACGCTTTCGGTACTTGGCTCCTCCCCGAGTTGCCAACTTCGCCCGGAGCACAAGAGCGTGAGTCGCTTTCAAGCGATCGTGTTCCGAGGAGAGCATCAAGGAGAGTCGTGTCGAGTGATCGACCTGTTCGGCGAGCATCCGACGATTGTTGATCATCAACCTGCCAACGGTCGTCCATTGGAGGTTGGTAGCGAGGTTCGCATCGCGAATTTGACCTTCGAGGCAGTGCGACTACTGTATAACGCCTCTCGGCCGAATCACATCGTGGAGGTTCGCAGTCAGTTCTCCACCCTGCCCCTTGCCCAGAAACAAGAAGGTAAGTCTGCGAGCGATTCCGAAGCGAGTTCCATTGCAACGGCAATCCCTGAGCTTCAATCCGTGAAAGGCCGCTTGGCCAAAGCGATTGGCTTTGACACAGGATCGTCCCGGAAGAACAGGGTTCACTTCCCGCTGGAACCTACCGTAGAGCCTGTCGGCAAATCGCAGACCGAGTCGCTGAATGATTCGATCGTTCCTCAATTGGTAGATGGCTTGGAACGTATCACCAAAACCCAGGACCAACTTGTTTCGGAATTCGAACTCATGGCAAACAGACTCCAAGGCGTCGAGAGTTCGCTGAATGGTTTGCCCGAAATCCTCGATAGCAATACCCAGCAGCTGGTTGACACGATCGAAACACTCAAGGGCGTTCTGGAGCGAGTAGCAAGTGGTCTAGACGCAAATGCGATGCTATCGGTCTCAAAAACGGCAGCAACAGGTCCGGTCGCGTCAGATAGGCGGATACCCGAAGCCCAAACGCCCGCAAAGTCAGCAGTGACGACTGAGCCTAATCGAAATGCGACCCTTGGGAACAAGATCGATCGTAGCTCTCCTCCTAAAAAGGCAGGAAAAAATCAGCCGAAAGTTAGCGCTGCGACGGATGCCAAATCCATTCCTCGCGATAAGCAATCGAACAAGCCCCTTGAAGAGCATCGGTCCAAGAAGAGCCCAGTTTCCGCGAAGACCACAAAGAAGTCTTGGCTGGAACGCACAACAACAAGTCTGAGTGGGTGGCTGCCGAGTTCTGCGGCGCGCAGAAGGGAAATTGCAGAACGAGAAAGCCTGAGCGATCCGCTGAATTTAGGTAGCCAAGCCACTGCGAATCGAGTCCGATTGCAACATCACGAAGATGAATCGGAACTATTATCCGCCAGTGAATCTGAGGACGAGACACTCGTTCTAGGTTCTCTGATGGGGCTGAGATATCGTGATGCACGGAAAGCTTTCTTGCGTTGGGCAGTATTTGCGACGCTTGTCGCTATTACCTTCCTCGTCGGTGGACCTTTCATGTGGAAGAAAATCCCCGAGGGTTGGAGGGAACTGATTTGGCAGAAAGTCACGTTCGCTAAATCTCCAGAAGAGACTGTACTGCCCTTCACCGATGAAGATCAACCCGAGCGATCCAATCCGAGACGGGAAACTCTTGAGGAAACGGGGGGGCAGGTACCAAGTGGGGATCCCAGTACGCCGGCAAGCTCGACCGATTCGGAATCACCGAAACAGCCTTTAAGCTAGAAACCTGGATCTAAGCAAGCGGTTGCAACTTTCTTGCGATTTGCAGTTGATCGTCGAATCGCCTTCTGTACCTTGTCAAGCTCGGACCTGCAGCTACTCCCTCGTGCATCCACACAGTCATGTCAGAACCCACCGTAGAGAATCCAGCCACAATCTCTGAGTCACTCAGTCCCAGCGTTTCGGACGTTGCTTCCAAGCCATTCGTTGGACGATGGCATAAACTTGCGAGTGAAACCAATTGGGAAAAGGGGCGGATCATACTTGAGTGGCGCAATGCGCTGATCGATGCAAAGGCTTCGTCGAGTCAATACAGCGATGACGCTTGGGCAAATCGAGTTGGGTTTGTCACTTGCCAGCACGTCGGACGGTTGCGGCGAGTCTTCGAACGGTTCGGCGAAACTTACAAGGAGTATCCGAAACTGTATTGGAGCCATTTTTGGGCTGCAATCGATTGGGATGACGCGGAATTGTGGCTGGAGGGGGCTTCAGCTAGCCGCTGGAGCATCAGCCAGATGTGTCGCATGCGTGCTGAATCGATGCCGTTACCCGACGGTCAAACCCCTGAGGCGTTTCTTGCCGATGAAGCCAAGCGTATCGACTCCGATACCGATGATGGATTTCTAGAATCGACATCGAGCGCTGCGGACGCAACCACAAAGGAGCAAACATCAGACGCATCGTCCGAGCGACATTTTGAAAGCAGTCCCTTACACCAAGAGCCTGATTTTGGAGGGGATGCAGATTCTTCCTCCGGCGAAGCTGCCGCATCACAAGGTGTTGGACCGGAGATTGCAAACGAATCGATCAACGTGAGAAATCCTTTCGAGGGGCTGGGGAAAATCCCCTCAGATATTGTTGACGCGTTTGACCCTCTCAAGCTGTGTATCCTGAGATATAGGTCAAACCAATGGGAAGGGTATTCCAAGCAACAAATGCTCGACCTGATCGATGCGCTGAAGGCGTTTTGCGACTGATACCCGAGGAAGTCCGATTAGCCGGCTTGTTTCCCAACGAGCTTCGTGATGAGTTGGTCAAGTTCCTTTTGATCGACGTTCATTTTGGCTGCAGCGACCGCAAAGAGTCGCTTTTCGATTTCATCGAGCTGCCCGTCGGCGGCCATGATTCGTATCAGGTCCGACAAGAGTTGTAACTGTTCCTCACGCACCTTCGGCAACTTCATCGTCGCGTGATCGCTGATGGCAAATTCCATCGCGTTGCCCAAGTCGGCTTCGTCCAGGCCGAGTTCCCCGCATCGGTCCACCAACCAATCGATCTCTCGCTCGGTCAGCGCTCCGTCTGCCGAGGCCATGATGACAAGGTTTTTCAGGTGATCGATCGGTTTCATGTGCGTCTCCCAGTGGGTGAAGTCTACAAATCTGTTAGCGGCAAGGAGAGCAGTTCGTCGCGAATCGCAAGTCGGTCCATTTTTTTCTCCGCGAGCACGCTCCGAGCGCCCCAATCATAAAAATTCCAAGCCGTTCCAGATAGCAGGCTTGCATAATGATATCACCTGGATATCATTCTACGAGGGTTCGCCTGAAAAAAGGCGATGATTTGAAAAACCAAGGAATTCGTTCGATGCATAGGAGTGGGTGATTTCATGATCGAGGAAAAAGCTTCCGTGTCGGAGAAAATCTATGTCCCAGCAAGTGGCTGGAGCATGCTTGCTGTGGTAATTGCGGGGATGGTTGCGATTCCGGTTTTGATTCTTGTGGCTGCGTCAGCAGGTGGACAACCTTGGCCAATCATTTTGGCATTTGTGATCGCTGTGACTGTGTTTGTTTGCTGGTTTGGATTCATTGCGATTCAGCCGAATGATTCGCGGGTGTTATTGTTATTTGGGGATTACCGAGGCACGGTTACAAAATCTGGCTTCTACTGGGTCAATCCTTTTTTGTCGAAGAAGAAGGTGTCGCTGAGAGTCAGGAACTTTGAGACCGGTTCGGTCAGTTTGGCTGAGAGGAAGAACGAGGCCGGAGTGGTAGTGCAGCAAAAGTCCCGGACGGTAGGTCGTCCGTCGAAGGTCAACGACCGAGACGGGAATCCGATCGAGATCTCGGCCGTGGTGGTTTGGAAGGTTGTCAATACGGTTGAGGCACTTTTCGAAGTGGATGACTACGAGGATTTCGTAGGGGTGCAGAGCGAGTCGGCCCTTCGGAGTCTAGCGTCTCGATATCCGTACGACAGCGAAGATCACGAGGTGTCGCTTCGTGGATCGACCGATGAGATATGCGAGCAGCTCAAGAAGGATATTCAGGATCGGTTGCAGAAGGCCGGTGTCGAGGTGATCGAAGCCCGGATATGCCATCTAGCTTATGCGCCCGAGATTGCGGCAGCGATGCTGCAGCGACAGCAAGCAACGGCGGTGGTTGCTGCACGAGCCAAGATCGTCGATGGGGCGGTGGGTATGGTTCAGCAGGCACTCGAACATCTCAGCCGCGATAAAATTGTCGAGCTCGATGACGAGCGCAAGGCGGCGATGGTCTCGAATCTGTTGGTGGTATTATGCAGCGATCGCCATGCACAACCCGTGGTCAATGCCGGATCGATTTATCATTAACAAGATGCGAAACTCACCGAGAGTTTAATTCAGCACAGGTTATTGCGTGAGAGATCCGAAGATTTATGGCCAAACGCGATAGTTTTTTGTTAAGAATTAATCCTGAGGTACTCGAAGCTTTAAGGGTTTGGGCCGATGATGAGTTTCGGAGTCTCAATGGGCAGATCGAGTTTGCATTGCACCGAGCTTTGGAGCAAGCGGGGCGATTGCCCAAAGCGCAGCCGACTGATCCGAAGGATAACAAGGAATCCCGACAGGGCGACAAGAAGTGATGACCTAGCTGCCCTCTGGAAGAATTTTAATGGGTAGCAGTTCATTCTTCATGTTCTAGGGTACTTGGTACTCGTCCACGAATGGAACCACCCGAGACAGTATCCATTGAATCGCGAGGTTTTTAACCACAGAGTCACACAGGGGCACAGAGGGGCTTTGAGTTCACGTGCTAGCTTTGAGCATCTCTGTGCATCTCTGTGTCTCCGTGGTTTAAAAAGGTCTTTCAGGGGCTCTGATGGGCAAGAACTCGGGTTGCTTGTTCGAAGCTTCTTGGTACTACACCGCGGATCGCATGACTGGAAACGAGTTCCCTTGTATAGCCAAGCAGGGATTCGCAGCCACAAAGATTGCCGAAGAACGAACAAAAAACAGTCTGTTTCAAAAAAGAACTCTTAGATTGCCTGATTGGTCGCTGATCGGCCACCTTTGGAGTTTTCCAAGGCTTACACGACACCTTGACCGACTTGCGGATCGCTTGGATAATCGCAGCTTCTGTTGATCGCAACCGCATGATTGGCCCAATCGGCTCATCATCATCCTCAAGCCACTAATGAGTATCACTCGATGAAAATCCACGAGTACCAAGCGAAAGAGTTGTTTCGCGCCTTTCAAGTTCCTATTCTTCAGGGATTCGTTGCCCGCACGCCGGAAGAGGCCCAAGCGGCCTATGACAAATTGGGTGGCTCTTTGGCGGTGATTAAGGCTCAGTTGCATGCAGGCGGACGAGGCAAAGGAACCTTCATTGAGGTTCCCTCGCAACGCGGTGTGCAGCTGGTGCGAAGCGGCCAGGAGGCCGCCGCCGCTGCCAAGAACATGATCGGTAACCGACTCGTTACCGTCCAAACCGGACCCTCGGGTTCGCCGGTCAACCAAGTCTTCCTGGAGCAAGGTTGCGAGATCGCGCGGGAACTCTATGCGGCTGTCGTACTGGATCGTGCAGCGAAGAAGCCATTGCTGATGGTATCGAGCGAAGGTGGAGTCGAGATTGAAAAGGTAGCCGAGGAGCATCCCGAAAAGATCCTCCGTGAACACTTTGACCCCGCGCATGGATTGATGCCATTCCAAGTTCGAAAGCTGTGCAAAAAGTTGAACATCATCGGCAACGCGGCCAAAAGCGCTGATGTATTCTTCCGTAAACTCTGCGATGTGTTCGTCAAACTCGATTGTTCGATGGCGGAAATCAATCCACTTGTAGTCACCAAAGACGACAAAATGATCGCGCTGGATGCCAAGGTGACGTTTGACGACAATGCGCTGTATCGTCACCCGGACGTCAAGGAATTACGGGATGTTGCGGAGGAAGAGCCAGCGGAACTTCGGG
>JBJTAQ010000363.1:0-4862 GCA_046090945.1 Pirellula sp. | reverse complement strand
CCCGGATTTTAGGAGTCCATCCGGTTAAATCTTTTCCGTTGAAAAGCGAGACCCACTTTCCTTTTTGCTTGTTCGGTGCATTGGTTCCTAGAACATCTTTCTTGAGGGTATCGAGATGGACTTTTGCCACATCTCCCATGTAGCCATCGACTCCTAATGCTACGCATTTCTCCATCCATTCGAGGGCTTTAGCGCGATTTCCGATCGCATCGTAGTAGAGGCCGACGTAAAGATATCCATAAAAGCGGTCGTAGTCCGCACCGTCAACCAACTTGCGGTTCTTTTCCGCAGCCGCGATGACTTGTTCGACGGTCGCTTTTCCTTGGATCATATCCTGGACTTGCATCATGGGGACACGCTGGTCTTTGCCCGACAGGAGCACATCCTTTTGGGCAGCCTTGAGGCCTTTGAGTTTGGTATTGCACAGAAAGTGCCAGAATGCATTTTCGACGTCATTAGGATTAACGTCGCGATGTACGGCGAACTGATCGAGCCCCTCTTGGTATTTGCCTGCATAGTACAGTGCGATGCCTCGCTGCCATAGATACGGTTTGACCGCAGGATCGATTTCGATAACCTTGTCGAAGTCAGGGAGCGACTCCTCGATTTTGCCGCTGCGAAAAAGAAGCGAGCCGCGGATCAAGTACATTTGGGACTGATCCGGAGCAGCCTTGATCGCCCGATTGATTTCCTCGAGGGCTTTATCCCCATTGCCATTCCTCAGAGCCATTTCTATTCGAGTGCTCCAGCCACGGGAATCTCTCGGGTCGGGCTCTTGTGCCTCGAGTCTGGTGAGCCAGGCTAAGAGCGGAATTGCAACGAAAATCAGGCAATGGAGTTTCGAGAGCATAGCAACAGGTGCCCCAGTTTTTAGGTTCGATAAAATGATTCCGTGAACTCGCCATTCTAAGGTATTTAGGGATAATTGCACTGCGGGTTTTTTGGTAGTTTTTGCATCGAGTTATTTATCCAGCATTCAAGTAAGGCTAGCGTTATGGCACCCCGGACTAAGCATGGTTCTACATTGATTCGAAACGCCCAGGTTGTTTTTCCAGATCGGGTAGCGATTAGCAATATTCTTCTAAGCGGAGGGAAAATCGCTTCGATTGACGCGCCGTCGACGACTCATGCCGACGAGATTGTCGATGCAAGCGAGTTGGTTCTTTTTCCAGGATTGATCGACGACCAAGTCCACTTTCGCGAGCCAGGCCTGACGCACAAGGAGGACCTGGGTACCGCGAGCAGGGCTTGCGCCGCAGGCGGAGTAACGAGCTACTTGGAGATGCCCAACACCAAGCCGGCGGCAATCAACCAAGAGCTTATCGAGCAAAAGTATGCCATCGCCGCGACCAAGTCGTTGGTCAACTTCGGTTTCTATATGGGAGCAACCGAAAACAATATCGAATCGCTTAAGGTAGCAACTGGAGTTCCTGGGATCAAAATATTCATCGGTTCAAGCACCGGCGATCTGCTGGTCGATAGCCAAAATGCACTCGAGCGAATTTTCGCGGAAACCAAAGTCCCCATCTGTGCGCATTGTGAAGATGAATCGACGGTGCGGGCCAACCAAGCCCGACTAGGGTCGAGCCTGACGGTTCACGATCATTCGCGGGTTCGTGATTATCAGGCTGCGATCATCGCAACTCGAAGAGCGATCGATTTGGCTATCCGCCACAATCATCGATTCCACGTTTTGCATGTGAGCACTGCCGATGAGATTCCGCTTCTAGAGTCCCATGGCGGATTGATCACCTCCGAGCTATGCCCTCACCATTGGTGCTTTAACGTGGATGACTACGACCGTTTAGGGACATTTATCCAGATGAATCCCTCGATCAAATCAGCTCGGGATAATAAGCTGCTTTGGCAAGCGCTGCTCGATGGGAAGATCCAAGTGGTGGCTACCGACCATGCTCCGCATACGCTTGAGGAAAAATCACAACCATATCCCTTGTCCCCAAGTGGTTTACCCGCCGTCGAGAATTACTTCGCCCTGCTGCTGGATCGCGCCTCGCGCGGCGAGTGCACTTGGAATCAAATCGCATCCTGGACCGCAGATGCTCCGGCTAGGGTATGGGGGATCGTTGGCAAGGGCCGTATCGAGGTCGGATACGACGCTGACGTGGTGCTGGTCGATCCGAGACTCAGGCGGACGATTGAAAATTCCAAGCAGTGGTGCAAGGTGAAGTGGTCACCCTGGCATGGCTCAACGCTCGAAGGCTGGCCGATTCGCACTTGGTGCAATGGTCGCCTGGTCTATGAACTGAGTGCAACCGGTCAGGGAATCATGCACGATCAGGACGTTGGACAAGGTGGCGGGGGGACTCGACTTGTTTTCGATCACCAACGCGGCGGCTATTGGAATACGACCGATGGGATCGGATTATAAAAAAAGGGGGGTAGACAAGGAATCCTAGGTGTTTTTCCTTAAGTATTTGATATTCTGTTGTACAGTCTCCGCGACGGATTGCGGTCATTCTAGACCGAAAAACATTGTGTTTTGCCCGCACCATGCAATCCGTACTCGATCCATCCGCATCTAAGCGATCTTTAGCCGAACGATCCCGCAACGCCTTGCCCGTAACCGACCTGATTCGACGCTTGGACTCCGATGCGATCAGCGAGTTGATGATTTACTATCGGCCGTTGCTCCAAGAAATTGCAACGCGGCATGGATGCCGCAAACTCCAGCGCCAGTACGGAGTTTCGGATGCGATCCAGAATACATGGATGTCGGTATCCAAGAATGCTACAAAGTATCGCTTTGAGAATCGTCGGCACTTCTGTTCCTTTTTAGTGTCGACTTTAAGAAATCATATCAAGAGTCTGCGTCGGGCACTCTCGACGAGCAAACGCGATATGACCAAAGAATATCAATTCGATGATGGGCTGACGATGGAATCGATTCCCGAGCGCTGCGGGATGAATCAACTCGAAAGACTCGCCCAAAAGGAACTTGCCTGCGCAACCTTGCGAGCACTACTGAGGCAGCCGAAGGAGATTCAACGTCTGATTCGCTGGCGGTTCCGCAAAGGAATGACATTTGCCCAAATTGCTGACAGGATTGATCGCAAGGCCGATGAGGTTCGGTACCTGATCAATACTTGCTTAAGCGAGATGTCCAAAGATATTCTGATACGAGATCCAGTTTCTGGTTAAATACTATCATCCCCGAAATTTCTAGCATTCATGTCCAAACTTTTGCCTGGGTCGTCCGAACCGAGCGAATCGGAAATCCTTAAAATACAGAAACAATGCGATCTTGTTCGCGAGGAAAATCGCATCGATACGGTCGACACCCAAGATCAAGCTCAGTGCGAACATTGGCTCAAGACCATTGAATCTTCAAAATCCCATCCACGTTTTTCGAACATCGAATGCTTGGGGCTAGGGGCCTACGGCTTGGTCTTTGCCGTCAATGATCGAGCGCATCAAAACCGAAGGGTTGCGATCAAGATTCTGCGGCCTTCGAAGGCGTCTCAGCGAATCCCGAAAGATCGTTTCGAGTTTGAGGGGCAAGTTCTCGGAGAGATAAAGCATCCAAATGTCATTGAGCTGCTCGAAAGTGGACAGTTCGACGGGGTTCCCTACCACATCGTCCAATTGGCCGATGTCGGTTCGTTGGCTCAACTTATCAGCAGCAACGGGTGTAGCGTTTCTCCCGAACAAGCCGCTTGGTTGGTGAGCAAATTAGCCGATGCGTTGGAGGAAGCCCATTCGCTTGCCATTTTGCACAGGGACATAAAACCTGGAAATGTGCTCCTGCAGGCTTGCGATCCGCTCGATAGCCAAGGACTGGGATTATGGCCACTGCTTACAGATTTCGGTCTCTCTAAGAAACTCGATCATTCACCTGCCGAACCACTGACTAACTATGGAGAGATCATCGGAACCCTTTCCTACATGTCACCCGAGCAGGTACAAGGTCAAGCGATGCGAACTCCCTCGGATATCTTCTCGCTAGGTGTGATCCTATCGGAGTTGGTCTATGGTGTTCATCCTTTCGTGGATCGAAGCCACTTCCATACCCTGACGAATATTGTCCAAAAAGCGCCTCAGGTCCCTGTTCGAAACGATTATCGGATTCCCTCTGCTCTCAAAGCGATCATCGCCAAGTGCCTGCACAAGGGATCCAGGGAACGGTATCGAAGCGCTCGAGATCTAGCAGAGGATCTCCGTCGATTTCTCAACGGTGAACCGATCAGCCTCGCACCGCCCAATCCATGGGAGTCGCTCACTCAATGGATAAAAAACCATCCTAAAACGACCGTGTTTGTCGGAACGCTTTTCGCATCTGTTCTCGGTGGTGGTCTGCTATTGGCTCGCGAGTGGAGGATCCAGAGGGACATTAGCCTGGACAAGGCCAAAGCCAATGAGCTATTTCTTGAATCCATGAGGGTCCCGAATTCAAGTATGAACGATGTGATCCTGGCTGGAAATCGTGTCCCGAAGTCGCTGTTGTTAGAGAATATCAATTTGCAGCTCCCATTGCTCGAAGAAGCGCGACGACTCGTGCCGGACGATCTGAAGCTCACGAACTACCTACAGGTGATGTACCACTATCAGTCGCTCAGTTCCGCGGCCGAAGCTGTCGACAATCATGAGGTGGACGAGCAGCAGATGTTTTCTCAAGCGATTCAGGCAAGGGAACGCTCGCTTGAGATCATTCAAGAATTGATCGAAAAGCAACCCGATGTGCGGCGGCATCGAATTGCCAACATCAATGGTTTATTCAATTTAAGTCACTTGACTCAACAAGCCTCAAAACCGGACGAAATCAGCTTGGAATGGAACTCCAAGGGCATCGATGCTGCTGAAAAGTTTTTAGTCCAATACCCAAACGACTTGGATATCTCCGAGAC
>JBJTAQ010000362.1:0-2380 GCA_046090945.1 Pirellula sp. | reverse complement strand
CACATGAGAAAGACCGACAGATCTCCGACGGTCAGTTTGCTGTTGTAGATTTGATAAGCACCGAAGCCATAGATGATTAGCAATCCGATATCGGTCAGCAGGGTGATGATCGGAGCGAAGGCAGCCCATAGTCGATTGACTCGATCGTTGGCTTTGAGAACATGATCGTTGCGCTGCTGGAACCTCGCGACCTCGCGATTTTCCTGCGCGAAGGCTTTGACAACCCGAATACCTGGAATCGTGTCGGCAAGAACGTTCACCATTTCGGCCCAAGCCGAGCTTCCGCGTGCGAATCCCACTCTCATGCGAGCTTGTACTCTTGCGACGATCCAAGCGATGAATGGGAATGGGAGCAGGCCGACAAGAGCCATGGTCGGGTCGAGCCAAATCAGCAGAATCGCGGTGATGACGATCATAATGATGTCGGTAGCGAAATCCACGGCATGAATCGATAGAAAGTCGCATATCCGCTGGGTATCGTCGCTGACACGCGAAATCAAATCGCCAGTCCTCTTGCCGCCAAAAAACTCAAGGGACAGTTTTTGGAGATGCCCATAGGTTGCATTCCTCAGATCGGCGCTGATCCGCTCGCTAATCGTTGCCATGACGTAGGTCTTGGCCCAACTCAATCCCCAACTCAGCAATGCCGCCAGCAGCATGCCACCTAGCAACCAGGGGACCAAGTCGAAGCGGGCTGGCAACTGGCTCTGATGGGGGATCAGAACGTAATCCATCAGCGGCTTGGTCAGCAGCGGCGGGATCATCGCAGCGGTGGTGCTCAAGACCGTCAAGGCAAAGCCGCCGGCGATGAGCAATGCTCGCGGTTTGGCAAATCGCGTCAGTCGCATCAGCGATCGCGTGGTGCTGGCAACCGCCGTCGGTGCGCAGTTGGCGCAGAGGACTTGTCCATCCTGCATCGGCCCACCGCAAGACGGGCAGATGGATGCCGAGTCCGAGTCGTCTTCGCCCGACTGGATCTTTTGGTATTCTGTAATGACCGAAGCTGCACCGTTGATTTGTGCGGCTGTGTAGCGCCAGTGTGCGATCAAACCTTGATCGTTGTACAGTTCGAGCACGCCCAACCCTGCTCGATCAATCTTTCGCAGGTTCATCGATGAATCCAGCGTCCAGCGATCCCAAGTCTTGGACTGGAGATTCCAGCCGTAAAGTGCTTGTCGAGTCAGAACTACGATGGTCGATTCAAATCGTAGCTGAGCGTTGAGATTCGGCTGAAACCACGCTTCAACCTTTTCACCTTGGCCAATGCGTTGAGCGAAGCCTGCCGAACAGGACTTCCCGTAACTTTCCAAGGTGGCCGAGAGGGACTCGGGGATGGTTGCCGATTCGGCCAAGATACAAGTTCCGTGGAATTGAAATAGTAACCTGTTGAGTTAGCGCTCGAAACCGTCGAACTTTAGACCGACTCGTTCGAACCCTCGGATTTACGGGCTTTTATGAACGATTTGACACAGAGAAATTCGTAGATACCGCAGAGAATCGCCATCGAGAAAACCGAACCGGCACGGAGCGGGTCAAGGACTTCGCCTCTCGCGATTTTCGACAACTGAAGACCGATCGGGACGATCGAGGCCAGAGCCCCTAGAAGTCCAACGGTGACGGCAATATGCATGAAAAGCTTACGCTTTGTAGGGATTGCTTGGGACAGGTAGCCCAGGACAAGCAGAGGGATTCCAACAACTGCGGGAATAAAAATACTTGGGCTCCCGACTTTTTGGGTGATCGCCAAAATGATCAGCGAAATCCCCACCAGCAGGGCACCGAAAAGCATGGTGATTTTTGGCATAATTCGATCCTTAGAGTACCGAAAAATCGACCTCGTTATTTGACGATTGAACCGAGGGGACGTAAATTTTTAACAAGTTTCCAACGTTTGGCATAGTATAAATTTCACAAGCTGCGAGCGCCCCATCATGGCGAATATGGGATTTTTGGTTCCGACCGGTGGCGGTGAAGACATCCCGCTCAAGAAACCTCGGATCTTGGTAGGTCGACGTGAAACCTGCGATATTGTTCTGCGGTTCCCCAACGTCTCGGGACAACACTGCCGATTGACGCTCGAACAAGGCTACTGGTTCGTCAAGGACCTCGACAGCCGAAACGGCACAAAAGTCAACGGATATCGAGTGACCCGAAAGCGACTCGATCCGGGTGTCATCATCTCGATTGCCAAGCATCAGTACGAGATTCGCTATAACCCAGAGGAGCTCGGAGCCAGCGGTCCTCCGCCAGCAGACGACGATCAAATTGAAATTGCACTCCGATCGTCGCTCATGGAACGAGCCGGACTGGACAAGCGCAAGAAGGTCGAAGGAGAAGACCTTCCGTAATGGACGCTTAACTCGGTACGTGCTTGCGAACG
>JBJTAQ010000361.1:0-3573 GCA_046090945.1 Pirellula sp. | reverse complement strand
GCAAAGGAGTTAGATGCCGCAACCAAGGCAGGCAAAGAAATGGGGCTGACCGAAGACGAGAAGGCCTTTTATGACGCACTTGCCGCAAACGACTCCGCCATAATTGCGATGGGCGACGACAAGTTGAAAGTGATCGCCGCTGAACTCATCTCCCAAGTCAAAAAGAGTGTCACCATTGACTGGACGCTTCGCGAAAGTGCTCGCGCCAAGATCAAAGTGATGGTAAAACGAATCCTAAATAAATACGGTTACCCTCCTGATTTACAAGAAGAAGCCGTGCGGACAGTCTTAATGCAGGCAGAACTACTTTGCGCAGAGTGGGCATAGTGCTTTGGTACGCACGGTTGTCTTTCCGTTATAAATTTGTTGGATCCAAACGACGAGCATGTCGATCGTCGGTATTGGAAAATCAAGCGGTGCATCACCAATGATGAAGTTGGTGACGATAGCAATCTCCGCACCAAGAGTTTAGGGTCCGGACTTAGCAAGAGTATGGGCGTCGAGCTTTTCAGCGACATCCAAGTAGAGAGCAACCCCTAGCTTCTGCAGCACTGCTTGGGATTGACCAGGTTTCGCGGGTGGGATCATCGAGGCAGCATGCAACCCACCAGGCATGAAAAGAGAGGGATAGTATGCGCAGGCTACCCCATGACATCGCATCTCCGGTTTACATCAAAATAGAACGTATGACTTCACCTTCAACATTCGTCAATCTTCGCTTGATCCCATTATGTTCATAGGTCAATCGCTCGTGATCCAAGCCCAGCAAATGGAGGATGGTTGCGTTGAAATCATAGAGCGGATGGATATCCTCGACGGCTTTTACCCCTAGTTCGTCGGTCTGACCGTGACTGACCCCACCGCGCACTCCTGCGCCTGTCATCCAGCAAGTGAACCCATCGGGATTGTGATCCCGACCCTTGGCCCCCTTCTGAAAGAAAGGCATTCGCCCAAACTCCGTGCACCATACCACCAAAGTCTGATCGAGCAATCCTAATCCTTTCAAGTCCCGGATCAACGCAGCGACCGGCTGATCCATGATCGCTGCATGCACATCGTACTGGTTCTTCAAATCGTTGTGCCCGTCCCAATTGAGCTTGCCGGCGCTAGCGTAAGCCCCGTTAAAAAGCTGCACAAACCTAACTCCGTTTTGGATCAAACGTCTGGCCAGTATGCAGTTTCTGGCAAACGCCGCCTTGTCTTTATTCGAAGAATCGTCGGCTCCGTAGGCCCTGAGCACATGCTCTGGCTCGCTCTGGATATTCGAAATCTCGGGCACACTCAACTGCATTTTGGCCGCGAGCTCATAGCTCGCGATGCGTGCAGCTAATTGGACATCACCTGCGTTGAGTTCCAAATGCCGTTTCTGCATGGTCTCCAAGAGTTTGCTCGTCGCTGCGTCGGCAGCTCGGGAAACTCCAGGAGCCCTTAAGTGCCTGATCGGATCGCTTGCCGAAAACGGGGTCCCTTGGAACGCAGCGGGCAAGAAACCTGGCCCCCAATTATTCGATCCATTCTGAGGCACGCCTCGTGGATCGGGAATAGCGACATACGCTGGAAGGTTGTCGCATTGGCTACCTAAGGCATAGGTCACCCAAGCTCCTAAACTTGGGAACCCATCGAGATTAAAACCGGTCGAGAGAAAATTCTCGGCAGGTCCATGCGTGTTCGATTTGCTGGTGAGTGAATGCACAAAAGCGATGTCGTCGGTTAGTTCGGCCAAATGAGGTATCAAATCACTGACCCATTTCCCCGACTGCCCGCGCTGGCGAAACGAATACTGCGGCCTTGCCAGATTCCCCGCTGGCCCCTGGAATGTCACCGAAGGACCGCCTGGTAAAGGTTGGTCGTCCAACTCAATCAGCTTCGGTTTGTAATCCCAGGTCTCGAGCTGGCTGACAGCTCCGGCGCAGAAAATCACAACCACATTTTTGGCTTTTGCCTCAAAGTGCGGAGTTCGCGGTCTATAAGGATTCGCAGGATCGATCACGATGCCGCTCGGGTCCTCTGTCTCCATTGCCAAAAGCTTTTCACGATGGAGAAGCGAAGTCAGGGCGATCGAACCAAGAGCATTCGAAGCACCATTCAAAAAGTAGCGTCGATCAAGTAGTGGATGCACGCTAACCTGCTGACTATCAAGGAATGAAAAGAAACTCATTGCAATTGAACAACGCCCGACACAGCACTTCAAGCCCATGCTCCTCGACGATCGGCAAAGCGTCCTGAATCTCCTCCGCGCTAGGACTACGCATCAAGCATCTTTGATAAGCGGCATCGATCCATGCACGCGGAGCGGAACCCGATTGGCTCTGGATTGAGGCTGCAAAGGCAGATGATTGGTCGATCGTAAATTGGCTGTTGAGTAGATTGAGAGCTTGAATGGGGGTGGTCGAGACTCGTCTCAATCCTGTGCTCTGACCGGCATCGGGACAATCGAACGCTCCGAATACGGCTTCGCGTTCTCGGCGTATCTTGTGTGCGTAGATCATCCGCTTTAGCCCATCCCCCTTGTATTGCTCGATCGGATTGAAGCCGCTTAATCCACCCCGCTGCGCAAACAGGTCGAACCCCCGACCAAACATCTGCAGATTGAGTTGCCCACTGACAAATAGCATGGAATCACGGATCGTCTCGGCTTCCAATCGCCTCGATGGGTATCGCCAAAGCAGTCGAGTGTCCCTATCGATTCGGGACCCCTTTTCGTTGGATTGGCTCGATTGTCGATACGTCCGCGAGAGCACGATCTTGCGGTGCAGTGATTTCAACGACCACCCGGAATGGATCAGCTCCCTGGAAAGCCAATCGAGCAGTTCAGGGTGGGTCGGAGGCATCCCGTTTAGACCAAAATCGTTGGGAGTTTCCACCAAGCCGACCCCAAAATGCCCCTGCCAAACCCTATTGGCGATCACGCGAGGTGTCAGAGGATTTCGAGCCGATGCAATCCAGTTGGCAAGCGCCAGGCGTCTTTCAGACTCAGCCGCCGATTCGTCCAGTTTCAGTTCACCGAAGAACTCCGGGACATGAGGTGCGACTGGATCCTTGGGTTGCTCGGGATCGCCGCGGTTCAACCAATGAATCCGATCCGGGCTTCGGAACCGGCCCGCAAACGCCTTCTGACTCTCCTCGGCTGCCTTGTACTCTTCACGAAGCCGCTTCTGCTTGCGCTCGAGTTCCTCGATCGTTTTGGAGTCCTCAGGGGATAGATCATAAGTTGCGATATTCGGAGTGCTCGGTGGTTTCGGCGCGCCTGGGTCTTTCGGATAAGCGATCCGATCCGAGTCATCGCAGACAGTTTCCCACATCCCTTGGCTCGATAGTGTTTCGATCCGATAACGAATCGCAAGTCGATCTTGGAATTGCCCTTGTCGATCTCTTCCCCATACAAACCGTTCGACGGTTTCCTCCGTTGGGAATTCAAAGGTCAAACAGCCTTGGCCATTTGCATTCGACATCCAACTGCGACTGTTTCCATAGTTGCCGTCGTGGACGAATCGAAGTTCGTGGCGATCAAGACTGACATTATCCCCACTGGATGTGACCGTAGTTCCGTAGTTTGCGAGAGCGATATTTTCG
>JBJTAQ010000360.1:0-1227 GCA_046090945.1 Pirellula sp. | reverse complement strand
CTTGGAGCGGTTGCGAATTAGCGACCCCTTAAATGAACTTTCTGGGAGTTTGAGTTCCCTACTCTCGGGGAGTTGCGTTTGAGCCCTCCGGTGTTTCACGTCGGTCCTTCCGATAGATCTGACTTTTCTTCTCCTTGGCGTTGCGACCTCCGCGGCGCGGGGGCGGGCGTGAAACACTATTTTCTTGATCACTTACCCTTCGGAGAACTCCCATCGATGAGCGACAAAAGCCTACCATCCGTTGAACCCAAGCCAACCGTCGAAGGCTCTCGACGAGGATTCCTCAAAACCACGGCCGTCGCCTCGTCACTCGCAGCGACCTTGCCCATCTCCAGGTCGGCTTATGCTCAAGGAAGTGACACGATTCGACTCGGACTGATCGGCTGTGGGGGTCGTGGCACGGGAGCTGCCGGCCAAGCCTTGGACACCAACAGCGAATCGAATCGAGTCAAGCTCACGGCGGTGGCTGATCCTTTCAAATTCCGAGCCGACAACGCGCTCAAGGAGTTGAAGAACAAACACAAGGACAACGTCGATGCCAAGGCCTTCATCGGGGTTGACGGCTACAAGGAGGTTTTGGCCTCGGATGTCGACATGGTGATTTTGACCAGCCCACCCGGCTTCCGTCCTTTGCACTTCGATGCTGCGGTGAAGGCAGGCAAGCATGTCTTTATGGAAAAGCCGGTAGCAACCGATGCGCCTGGGGTTCGCCGGGTGCTGGAAGCCAACAAGCTTGCCAAGGAAAAGAAGTTAGCCGTAGCTGTAGGGCTTCAGCGACATCACCAGAGCGATTACAAGTCGACAATCAAAATGCTCAAGGAAGGTGCGATTGGCGACATCATTTTGACGCGAGCCTATTGGAACGGGGATGGTGTATGGACGAGAAATCGCCAGCCCAATCAGACCGAGCTCGAGTACCAGCTTAACAATTGGTACTACTTCAACTGGCTCAGCGGCGACCACATTTGTGAGCAGCACATCCACAACTTGGACGTGATCAACTGGCTCATGGATGACCATCCAGCTGAGGCTCAGGGGCAAGGGGGGCGTCAGGTGCGGACCGGGGAAGAGAATGGTCAGATCTACGACCACCACTTCGTCGAGTTCACCTATCCGAACGGAACCAAGCTACTGAGCCAGTGCCGACATATTCCGGGTTGCTGGAATTCGGTCAGCGAGTTCGCTCATGGAACCAATGGCTGGGCAGATATCAGTGGAGGTAAGATC
>JBJTAQ010000359.1:0-2550 GCA_046090945.1 Pirellula sp. | reverse complement strand
CGAGGAGAAACTGATGGCCGATCCAATCCCAAGTCACACACCGATGCTTTCGGCTGCATCGCGATGGTTGGTTCTCGGAGCCGCAAGCCTTGGGCTTGTATTCGACGGGATCGAATTGGGTCTCATGCCAGTGGCCTCCCTGTCGGTTTCGCAGAGTTTACTAGGACAAGGGTATACCAAGCCGTTGGGCCAAGAGTGGTTCGCTTGGTTCACCGCTTCGCTGATGCTTGGGGCTGCCATCGGCGGCATCACGCTCGGTAAATTAGGAGACCGCATCGGTAGAACCAAAGCCATGGGGGTGAGTATCCTTTTTTACTCCCTGTTTGCCCTCATGGGGGCTTGGGTACAAGGTCAAACTCAAATGCTGGCTCTTCGCTTCCTGGTCGGATTGGGGGTCGGTGGGATGTGGCCTAATGGGATGGCGCTGGTCGCCGAGTGTTGGCCAACGGCCTCGCGAGCTTGGGTTGCTGGAGTGATGAGTGCAGGTCTGAACGCGGGAATTCTTGTGATCTCTCAAATTACGCGAATCTATCCGATCACTCCGGATTCATGGCGATGGTTGTTTTTGCTTGCCGGACTTCCAGCACTATTGGGACTTTTCGTTCTGGCCCTTGTACCCGAATCGCCAACCTGGCTTAGAAGTCGACTTGGAGAGCCGGCCCCATTGGAGGCAGAAAAATCCGATCCGATCCGTTTGCAGAATTCCTATCTGTTCTCCGATAGGCTCTGGCGAACGACTCTGCTGGCGATGCTCTTGTCGTCGATCCCACTGGTCTCGGCTTGGTCGGCCAGCAAATGGATGATCCCCTGGGCGGACTCGGTCGCGGGTGCTAGCGATGCGAGCTACAAGTCGGTGACGCAAGGCTGGTGGGCACTTGGTGCAACGCTAGGGAGTTTTCTAGGTGCGCATTTCGCGACTCAACTAGGTCCCAGACGCAGTTACTTTTTGATCAGTATTGGGTCGGTAATAAGCACGCTGGGAATGTTCCTTGCGACCGGTCCGATGCAATCAGGTTTTCATCCTACGGTGTTTGTACAAGGGCTCGTTTCTACTCTCTTTTTCGGTTGGCTGGCAGTTTTCCTTCCAGTCCTTTTTCCGACTGAGGTTCGCGCATCTGGTTGCGGGCTCGCTTACAATGTCGGCAGATTCGCCACAGCCGTCGGGGTGTTCGCTGCGGGCAGCTTGTTGCCACTCTTTGGAAACAGTTACCCAAACATCGGAGCTGCCTGCGCGTTGCTCTACGGATTGGGGATCTTTGCCGCCTGGTTCATCCCAAAGCAGTTCCGATAGCTTTTGGCAATCGACTGCTTTGGATTCAATGAAATTCGGGTGACCGACGAGGATTGTCCGCTGTCTATTTATTTTTGAGACCTTCGACCATCTTCATGACCGCTTCGCGTTCGGAGGCAACGGTCTTTTTCGGACCGGTCATTTTGATGAATACCAATTCGCCGCCGTCGAGTTCCAAGATTAGGCCGAGCATGGCATGGTTCTCTAGCTTCTTGACAGGGCCTGGGGCAAAGGGGCCACCACCCATGGAATCTTTATAAGTTCCTTCGAGTTCGACGATGTGAACGGTGGTTTTCTGAATGGTTTTCTTTTCGATCTTTGCATCGGCACGGGTCAAACCGTCGAATTGTCCGATCCAGCGAACGATGTTCGCTTCGATCCCTCCGGTTGCCCCCATGACCGTCACACGCGAGGTTTGGTCGCCTTCGGCCGGAGCGCGGAATTCGTATTGCACAATATTCGATTTCGGTGGCACGGTCTTCCAGCTGGCGGGTTTTTCAACGGTGATTTTTCCGTTTGCAAAACTCAGCGTTTCTGTTTTGCCGGCCTCTTGAGCAACCGCTCGACTCGGAACCGATGCGCCTGGGATTCCGCAATCGCAAAAGGCTAGCGAGAGAACAGCAAGGGTTAGGAATTTTCCGAAGAAAGAACGCATTGCGATACTCCGAGGGGTTAGGATGATGGTCCAATTTTTTGAAGGATGCCGTGGGCACTCAACGTGGGAATACATTCGAGCCAATGTTACACTATCGACCTGGATTACACTATATGGCTCTCTGGGTGCTCCACAAGCCCATCGACTGAGAGAAAATTAGGCATATACGAAAGCGGCATTGGAGATTTCCATGGATTACCGTTCACAGACGATCGATGCACAGCTACTCGAAGATCTCTCCGAGATTCTGCGTTTGGCAATTCGTGAGGATTTAGACCGCAGCGTTGACCTTACGACGATGGCCCTGGTTCCTCCGGGCGTGAGTGGCTCGGCAGCGTTGATCTCTCGCACCTCGGGTGTTGCCGCCGGAATCGATTTGATCGATGAAATGATTGCGGAACTCGATGCCAAGATTCAGTGGGATCAGCGGGTTGGAGATGGCGAATCGATTGCACCCGGCCAGGTCCTTTCGGTCCTCAGCGGCGATGCTCGCGATTTGCTAACTTGTGAGCGCACGATACTCAACGTGATTTGCCGTCTCAGTGGGATCGCTTCGTTGACCCATCGCTATGTCCAAGCTGTGGCTGGCACCAAAGCGAGAGTC
>JBJTAQ010000358.1:0-6565 GCA_046090945.1 Pirellula sp. | reverse complement strand
TCGCTGATGGCGATCAGCGATGATCAAGGAAAAACTTGGCGAGCCAGCAAGCCGCTGATGGGATATGGGAACATTCAGCCTGCGGTGTTGCAAAAGAAAGACGGAACTTTGGTCGCCTACATGCGAGAGAATGGATTCACGGGAAAGATCCGTACCGCAAGCTCCTCAGACCGCGGGGAGACTTGGTCGGATGTGACCAGTTTGGAACTGGTCAATCCGGGTTCGGGTTTGGATGCCGTTCGATTGAGCAATGGGAACTGGGTGTTGATCTACAATGACACACCGAATGGGAGAAATCGTTTGGCCGTTTCGTTATCCAGGGATGAAGGCGTTAGCTGGACGTCGCCCAAGTACCTCGAAAATGAACCCGCAGGATCCTTTCATTACCCTGCGATCATTCAAAGTAAAGACGGCAGGATCCACGCGATCTACAGCTACTTTGTCCAAGGTGGCAAGAGCATGAAGCACGCCGTGTTCAACGAGGCTTGGATCGCCTCACCGTAGACAGGTCGGGATCCAAAGGCTCAGGGAATGAAAGTCGATTCACCCCTTCGAAACGACATCTGGCTTTTCATTGCTCAGTTCCGCAGTCCGATTACCATAATCCTGCTTTCGGCTGCAGCCCTATCCTGGTATTTGCGAAACACAACCGATGCATTGATCCTCACGACGATCGTCCTTGCCGGCGCGCTGCTGAGCTTTTGGTATGAAGTTGCCGCAGCGAAAACCATTCGCTCGCTTATGGCATTGATCCAAGCCACGTCGACGGTGATCCGCGATGGAAAACAAATCCAAGTACCATCGGATCGTGTGATCCCTGGGGACATTTTGGTCCTCTCGGCCGGATCAACGATACCTGCCGATGGTCGGTTGATCGACGCAGAGGATTTGTTCGTCAATGAGTCGACGTTGACCGGTGAGAGTTTTCCTGTGGAGAAGAGATCCAGCAATCCGATGTACGAGGGAACCCATGTGATCAGTGGCACAGGCAGGGCCCAAGTCGTATCGGTAGGAACTCAAACCCGATTCGGGGGCATCAAGCATCAATTGCGACTCAGGGCTCCGGAGACCGATTTCGAACGGGGAATTCGACGCTTCGGGTATTTCCTGATGGAAATCACCCTCTTGATGCTCTTGAGTATTTTTTGCATCCATATCGCACTTCGCACTCCGGCACTCGACGCGTTGCTTTTTGCACTTGCTATCGGAGTCGGCCTGACACCTCAATTGCTGCCGGCCGTCATCAGTGTGAATCTGTCCTACGGTGCCAAAGAGCTTGGAAAACGCAACGTCATCGTCAGGCGTTTGTCGTCGATCGAGAACTTAGGGAGCATGAACGTCCTGTGCAGTGATAAAACCGGAACCCTAACCGAGGGCACCGTTGAACTTATACAATCTGTTGATTTCCAGGGAAATCCAAGTCAGGAATCGCTCAGACTCTCAGGGATCAACGCCGCATTAGAAACCGGGTTTATTAATCCTATCGACGAAACGCTTCGACGTTCGGTCCGGATCGACACTGAATCGATCGAAAAACTCGACGAGATCCCCTACGACTTTCGTCGCCGATGCTTAAGCATTCTCGTGCGTGATCATTCTCAGAGGATACTGATTGTCAAAGGTGCGGTCAGCAACCTGATGCGTCTGTGTCAAAGTGCCAAGACTGCCGACGGAGCGATTGTTCCTATCGAGCAAGCGGAGCGGAACATTCAGCGTTTGTGCGATACGTTTGGTTCCCAAGGTTTTCGAGTCATCGCTGTTGCTTACCGAGCCTTCGATCGCGATCGGCTAGAGCACTCGGATGAGTCTCAGTTGACTTTTTCAGGTCTGTTGGTGTTAAGCGACCCGCCCCGAGCGGGAATGACCGAAACCTTGAAAGAGCTAAGCGATTTGGGCGTAAACCTAAAGATGATCACCGGTGACAACCGTATCGTCGCATCGAGCATTGCGGTTCGGGTGGGTGTCTGCAACCCACGATTGCTGACCGGCAATGAACTTAGCAGCATGACCGATGAAGCTCTCATGCGACAAGCATCGATCATCGATGTCTTCGCGGAAGTCGAGCCGAATCAGAAAGAGAGAATCGTCACAGCCTTGAAGCGATCAGGTCAGGTTGTAGGGTACATCGGGGACGGGGTGAATGACGCAACGGCGCTGCGAGCGGCCGACGTAGGTATCTCGGTAGATCGAGCCGTGGATGTAGCCAAACAAGCTGCGGATATCGTTCTTCTTGACCACGATTTGAATGTGCTCGTCGAAGGGATACGCCAGGGACGCAGGACGTTTGCCAACACACTCAAGTACATACGAGTCGCAACGAGTGCCAACTTTGGCAACATGCTGAGCATGGCCGGGCTTTCGCTGTTTCTACCCTACTTGCCTTTGCTACCTAAACAGATACTTCTGACGAATCTTTTGACGGATATACCGGAGATGACCATCCCGAAAGACTCCGTCGATCCGGAGCGTCTTGCAAGTCCACAGCGTTGGAGCTTGAACGAGATCGGCTCGTTCATGATGGTCTTTGGTCTGCTGAGTTCGGTTTTTGATTTCCTGGCTTTCGCAGTCTTGCTCGGGTGGATGAAGGTTGATTCGGAGACCTTTAGAACCGGATGGTTTGTCGAATCGGTTGTTTCTGCGTGCGCTGTGGTTCTAATTGTCCGAACTGGGCAGTCGCTTTGGAAAAACCCACCGAGGGGATGGTTGTTTTGGACAACCATCGGGGTGATATTCACAACGATAATCCTCCCCTACAGTCCCTTTGCCAGCTATCTCGGTTTCGTACCGCTATCGGCATTCGAGCTCGCAGGGATGCTCGCGATCGTCGTTCTCTATGCATCGTCCGCAGAAGTCATCAAGCGTCTGGTGGCGGCCGCACTAGGTCTGCGGAACGATCCGTGAAATCTTGCACAATCGCTACATTTTGCCTAATAGTCACGGCCGAAATGGCCGATTGGCAAAGGTACGTGGGGGTGGGTAATGGGAGTGTCCGGAAGCGGCATAGCGAAACAATTCTCAGGACATGCTCGACATGGTTTGGCCCTGCGTGCACTCTTGGCGTTGCTTGCCGTTTGGCCCACTTGGATCTCGGGTTGCGGTTTTGGACCCCGTTCGCTTGTTCAGACCCGGCTAGCCTACAACGAGGCGGTCAAGACGACTTCCGAAGAGCAGTTTCTTCTAAATATCGTTCGGCTTCGGTACACCAACACACCCAGTAGCATTGCGATATCGAATATCGCCGACCAGCAAGAGCTTGCTTCGGAGCTTCAGGCAGTCCCGTTTTTTGTGGCCGGGGCCCTCGATGGTTTTCGCTCGCAGGCGCTTCCCCAGGCGAACCTCACGAGAGCGTCTCGCCCAACACTCAGTTACACCCCCTTGGATGACGAGCAGTATACACAGAGGCTCTTTACTCCTATTTCGTTGAATGGCGCCTTTTATTTGTCTCGGACGACTTGGCCCATCTCGACCGTCTTTCGACTTTACTTGGAGAATCTCAATTGGGTCTCGAATGCGGAGACTGCAAGCGGTCCGACCCCAAGGTGTGCACCCGAATACGCTCAATTCCTCGAAGGAGTCCAAGCCTTGCAGGATTTGCAAGACGCACAGCTCGTGCAGCTCTTTATCGATGAGCAACAAGAGGTGATCGCTGGCCCATTTGCAGAGCCACCCAATGCAGCCGAGTTGGCGATCAAAGCGGTTGAAATGGAGCTTGATGTTCGCAAAGACAGCGATGGATACACACTGATTAAAAAGTCCATGCAACCGATGCTAGCGGTCGATCCAGCAGCCAAGTTCGAACCGGCTTGGGAAACCTTCTGCCGCTGTTTCTATGTCGACCCCGAGGTCCGATCGCTGAAGATCACCACGGAGGAATTAGCACCGTTTCAAGACTCGCAAGGCACGAGCAATCTGTCAGTGCTCGACTTGGAGACGCGATCTTTGTTGCAGGTACTCTTCTTTGTCTCTCATGGGATCGATGTGCCTAGCGAACATGTCCAAGCGGGCAAGGTTCCTATGACTTGCAACCCCGACGGTACAGCTTTCGATTGGCAGCAGGTCATGAATGGATTATTTCGCGTTCACAGCACCAAATCCAAGAAGCGGCCCGAAGAAGCTTATGTTGCCGTGTTCTACGAAGGCTATTGGTATTACATCGACAAGCGGGACAGAGACACTAAAGCAACCTTTGCCCTGTTGCTAGAAGTCTCGCGATTGGAACTGCAATCTTCGGAGTCCAATGCACCTCTTTTGACACTGCCATTGGGAAGATATGGCCAAGTTCGCCGGTGATCGGATTGGAAGACTCCAGATTACGAGACCAGCGTCTTTGCGAGATTGGACAACTGCCGCATGCTGTCGCAAAAGGCTGAGAAGTGCATTCTCTTGCGAAGCGATTCGCTCAAAGAGCGACCACCCACGACTAGCATGGTTCCCTGAGGAATCGACGTAGAGAAGCTGTCGAAGCGATCGAGGAAGTCTTGGTCGGACTCGATATGCGAGACACTTAGCCAGAAGACTTTCGGACGATATTTTTGGATGGCCGAAGCCATCGAAGAGAAAGGAACACCGGAGCCCAAGCTGATCGTACGCCAGCCAGCCTCCCGGAAGATGATCTCAATGAGCTGATTGGCAACCTGGTAGTTGTCTCCCTCGGATGTTCCTCCCATGGCCAAAGGAGCTTCGAGCAGTGGATCGGCTATAAGACGCCTGAGTTCATGGATCAGACGGACGCAGATCTCACAACCTCGTCGTTCCTGATAAACATCAGCTCGACCACACTGCCACAGCTCACCGATGACACCGAAGGTCGGGGCAATCAATTCGTCAGCCACGCTGGCCATGTTGCCGTGGATGGCATACCAAGAACTGATCACTTTCCGGCACTGAGACTCATCCCCCGCAAGCAGAGCCCTCTCGAATTGGGATTGCAAGAAAGGAGCGTTGGCAATCGACGGATCTTCGCCAATCCGATCGGCGCGATTGCTGAGTTCCTCGATGGCATCGCGTTGGATCTGCCGGTGATCGCTAAGCCCGATTGCTGAGGGATCCACAATCCGACGGTTGGTCGACTCGAGGAATTCCATCAGATGCTCTAGAGGGATACGGCGATGTCCGCCAAGTGTGCGATCCGTACGAATCACCCCACGGTCGCACCAACGCTTCACCGAGGACTCGCTGACCTGAAGGGCCTGAGCAACCTGCTTTGGACTGAAACTACTTTCCAAGTTCATTGCCGTATTCGCCGTGCGACTTCATCTTAGAAGCAACTTGAGGGATCACTTGCGACCAACTCCGCCCATACAAAAATCAACGGAAACCAAAACTGCCGAAAATCGTTCACTCAAAAATCGCCCAAAACGCAAACCCAAGAACGTTTTGAGCGTATCCATGAACGTTCCGGGTGGAGAATTGTAGCATCGGCAAACAAAAAACACCCTTGCTTTTGGCACAAAACCCAATTTTTTTTAAGTTTAAAGCCGTCCGGCGGTTATTTTGGAAAAAACATCCTCGGGCTATTGCCAAGGCGAAAAAAGAACGATATAAACTTTTCGAATGAACGATTTGAACGATTTGTGTTGTGTTTGAGCTCTGCGAACTCTCAAAGAGGTTTTCGAATGGTCAAGATGCTAAGCAAGCCTGCGTCGAAGAAGTCTAGCTCGGGGAAGTCCAGCTCGGGCAAAGTTTCATCTAGATCTAAACCTAAGTCGACCAAGTCGGCAGCACTCCCGAAGACATTCGAGTCTAAGGAACTCGAAGCATCCTTCGTTCACTACTGCCAGTTGGTCTGTCCGAAGACCAAGAGCCAGGATGAAGTTGTGGCATGCGTCAAGCGACTTTCTGCCACTGAAATTGACTTCATGGGTCACGCGGACTTTTCACTCGATTCGATCGAAACGGTTCTGTTTAAAGACGGCAGATTGTTGCCAATTTCCGGCGATGAGCTTCAAAGGTCAAAAACGCCGGACCTCCCAGCCCACCTCGCCCGACTCTGCGAAACCAAACTATTGACACCAGCAGAGGAAGTCGAAACCTTTCGCCGGATGAATTACTTGCGTTTCAGGGCCAACCAACTCCGGGCTGAACTCCGGGCGGATGCCGATGTCGCATCCGAAAAAACTCAGGCGGCCAACTGCTGGACGGTCCGTCGTATCGAAGCGTTGCTGAAGGCTTCGGATTGGTATCGGGACCGTTTGGTAAAGTCCAACATGCGACTGGTCATCTCGATTGTTAAGAAGTTCGTCAACAGCCACAATGGTTTTGATGATTTGCTCAGCGATGGGATCATCGCCCTGATGAGGGCCGTAGACAAGTTTGATGTCGGACTTGGCTATCGTTTTAGCACCTATGCGACCCAGGTTGTTCGGCGAAACTCTTACCGCCGGGTGATGGAAAAACAAAAGGAGAGACAGCGAGTGACTGTGAGTGTTCACGATCCAGGGGTGGATATCAGTGATGAACACCAGGTTTCGGAACGCGGATTACCCATGAGAAAGATCCTCGGAATCAGTGCGCTGCTGTTGGTGGTTTGCGTCGTGACGGCGGTGTTGAGCAACAGCTTCCTGAG
>JBJTAQ010000357.1:0-4069 GCA_046090945.1 Pirellula sp. | reverse complement strand
ATCAGTTCCAAAGGCCGAGCCTTGAGCCGGATCGTCGAAGGCCAGTTGCTTCAGACCGATGCGGCGATCAACCCGGGAAATTCCGGCGGCGCGCTGATCGACCTCGATGGCGAACTGGTCGGAATCAACACCGCCATCATGACCACCAGCGGCTCCTTTCAAGGAGTCGGATTCGCGATCCCCAGCGCCCGAGTCCAGTGGATCACTCGCGAGCTTTCGCAATTCGGAAAAGTTCGCCGCGCGAAGGTCGGACTGCGCGTTGAGCCCTTGACTCAAACCCAAGCCGACGAGTTGAAGCTGCCTGTCCGCGGCGGTGTCGCGGTCACCCGCATCAATCCAGACAGCCCAGCGCAAAAAGCAGGGCTGCAGATCGAAGACGTCATCGTAGAAATCGCCCAGCAAAGGGTTTTTACTCCCGAAGATTTTCGTAGTGTCGTCGAACAGTTGCCAGCCGATAAGGCTTATCCTGTTACGATCATTCGTTCTGGAGAAAAACAGACCCTAGAGATCACTCCCATCATCGCCGAATAATCAAGGCCTTATCGATGCACTTCGCTGTCCGAATATTACTGCTCCTGCTGGCGTCACCCTTGCTGCTGCTGTTTGTGATGGCACCCTTTATCGCCCTCAGGAGTATTGGAGTCGCTTCTCTTGGCATGCTCGTTGGAAGCTTCGGTGTCGCCTTGGCCTGCCTAGCACTTATGAGTCCTAGCGACAAAATCCCGAAACAAAAACTGACCGGAGTTCCCGACGATCGGGATCTCCCCGACGGGGTCATCGCGACAAGATTTTGGCAAGGTTTCTTCGGCAATATACCCGCTGCGATCCTGATCGATACCAAGCAGCATGATTTGCTGTTCATCCGATGTTTAGGCCATCGGGGTCCGTCCGGATCGCCGAAGCCCGAAGTGCGACTGGCGCATCAGGACATCAAGGGTGTTTACGAGCAGATCTACCACCAAAGAGGAATTCGGATCGTCAATCTCCATATCAGTACCAAGAAAGGACGCGTAAGGCTCGATCCGAGTTTTGAGAATTTCGCAGCGATTCGAACTTACTTCGTAAACCATTATCCTATGTTGTCGAGGGTGCCGCTGAGTAACTTGGCCTTGTTCCCCTACTTTCTGATTTTCGCTGCGATGGGTGGTCTTTTCCTCGGTTACCAGTTCGGAACATCTCTGGGTCAATCCATCAATCCGGGCGACCCTACCAAGCACGACGAGTGGAGCGCGGCCGGCGCTATTTTCGGTCCCGTGGTCGCGATCCTCGGGTGCTATGGATTTGCGTACCTTATCGATCTTTCTGAATCCGACTAAGGATCAATCCAATTCGGGGGGCGCTTTTCGAGGAACGCCTGGAGTCCCTCTCGCGCTTCGCTGCTATTTCGCGCCTTGAGATGCTCCTGAATCGAGGAGTGGTCATGGTGATCGGCCGGTTTGGCCGCATCAAATGCCCGATGCAAGAGGGTCTTGGTATCGATGATCGTCTGCGGCCCGCCGGCCAAGACGCCCTTGGCCAACTCCAGGGCAACATCGAGGACTTTGTCGGGTGCGGTTAAGCGCTGCAAGAGTCCGATTTGCTGAGCCCGCTGGGCATCGATCGGGTTTCCGACCAGGAACAGTTCGGCAAGATCACCCTCCCGAACCTTGGTCTGCAGGACATCGGTGATCAGCGCCGGTAGAAGTCCCCGGCGAGCTTCTGGAAAAGCAATCTGCAAGTTATCGGCACCGACGGCCATGTCGCAAGCCGCCACGACTCCTGCCCCCCCTGCATAGGCCCCCCCGTGCACCGCCGCGATGGTTACAAGCGGTGAGTATCTAAGTGTCGAGAGGGTCTTGGCGATGCATTCGGCCGACTCGGCGACCAAGTCAGGGTTGGAGGCCTCGGCAAGGTCCATTCCCGCGCAAAAGACCGGGCCAGCCCCACGCAGGATCACGACCCGTGCCTGACGAGTCTCTGAGAGTTGCTCTAGCCTCTGGATCATCGATCGCATCATGTCGATCGACAACGCATTGCGTCGCTCGGGTCGGTTGAAGGTTAAGACGACAACCCCGTTCCGAGGGGATTCTTCCAAGATGCTTTGCGTCATCGATCACTCCTGAATACATAGGATGCAACTGCAAGTTTAATCCGCTCAGATATGCCGATCGATCGTTCGAGGATCCAATGGAATACCACTGACCTCGATGTCTGAAATCAGGTCCTGGTAAAGTTTGGATGTTGGATCCATCACCCGTCGACCGATCTCCGCCCAAAGATGGTAGAGCTTGGGTGAAGGTGGCCTTCGGCGCAGTTGCAAGTCGGCTTCCAGGTCTAGAGCCTCGGCGATCAACGCATAGTCGCGATCGGACTTGTCCAATGCGATCGCATAGACCAACGAGGCACAGGAGTAGCACAATTGGTCGAAGATCCCGCCATCGTCACCCAAGAGGTAGCTCTGCTCGATGAACTTCTTTTGGTATCGGGCGATGATCCACAGGACACGGCGTCCAAGCACCCGATTGCGTTTGAAGCCTTTGCGGATCCAGCGACTCTTTTGGGGTGTCAAATTCCGAACACCATCGAGGCTACCGGGCCATGGATACAAAGAACCGAGCACCGACTTGGCAATGTACCAACCGAAGGAAGCTTTTTGCATGAACCCAAACTTGCCCTTGGCCTCGGCTACACCGATCGGTTCCAAGTAATCGGTTCTGAGACTTCGCGTCATCGCATTGGGCGCACCGACATCGGCAAGCACCGGATTGGGACCTTCGTACACCGTAGCGATTGTAAACTCGTGCATGTTCTCGCCGATGTAGTTTTCGATCCAATCGGCTTGATCCCCTTGAACATGTTCTGCTGTCTTTCGGACATGAGCCCGTCGCTCATCGACGTGCACCGATCGTCCGCCCTGAATCTGATAGCAGTGAATCGCCGTTTGGAGCAGCGCCTTGGTCGCGTACACTTTGGCGATCATCCCCATCGTTTCGTCCCGAACGCCATTGGCGGCGAGCCGGAAACAGACATCTCCAAGCACTCGGCTAGCCAAAGCATGACAGACGGCTTGGCCAAACCAAGTCTGAATGCGAGGGGACTGGCCGATCGGCTTGCCAAACGTGCTGCGGAACGCAACCCAGCCACCATGCGTTTGTTTGCCCTGGTCCGAAAGTCCTTTCGCTCCGGACAAAGGGTCTTGGATCAATTGAGCCAGCAGACGAAAGATCTTTGCGGCGCTGTTGACACAGATCCCACCGCGTCCCTTGGCCAGCGAACTGAAGGCTTGGGCTAGCCCCTTGCCCGGAGGTCCCAGCAACGCGCTGGCGGGTATCGGATAGTCGGTCAATCGAAAACGAGCATTCCATAGATAATCAAAGGCCGTAAGCCTGTTTCTTATCATGCGAAAATTCTCTGTGTCGGACTTGGGAACCTCAAGGACCATCATGGCCGAATCACGGCCTTTGGGTAGGTTCTCACCCTCGAGCTTCAAGACCAAAATGCAAATCCCACCGTAGATGACGTTGGTGATCGGCCACTTGACTCCCGATACCAAGTAGTGATCCCCTTGACGTCGTGCCGTAAGCGACAGCTTGCTCGGGTCTGCACCGACTCCCGGCTCGGTCAAAGCAAACGAACCGAGCAGCTCACCGCGGGCCATTCTGGGAAGGTAGTATTGCTTTTGCTCTTCGGTTCCGAAATCCAGTAGCGGGGTGACGGGTCCGAGGAAGTTATGAACCTCGAACATCACCGCCAAATCCGGATGGATCAGAGTCAAGGCTCTGAGCATCGGACCGAGATCCCCCAATTTGGCTCCGGCTCCTTGATACTCCTCGGGGATTGCAAGCCCAAAAAATCCGATTCCGGCCAAGCCCGAGATCGTCTCTTCGTGGAAGAGCATTTTTCGATGGTCGAGCAACGTGCCGTCCTTCTTTCGACGCAGCAGAAACTCGATCGAGTCACCCATGATCCGGGCCACTTCGGGCGATGGGCGGAAAACCCCCGGGTCCAGCTCCGTAGCTCGGGCATTTCCAAAAAGCGTTGTCAGCGTCGGGGCTTCGCCCGAGAACTGCTTTTCAGCCGATCGGTCAGC